>JBBQST010000110.1:0-10631 GCA_038213625.1 Thermoflexales bacterium | reverse complement strand
ATTCACGCCGTCGATGGTCAAGGCCGTGTTTGATGATCTGGCCCGGCCGAAGCCGCGCAATCACTTCACGGTCGGCATTTACGATGATGTCACCCACACCAGTCTGGACTATGACCCTGAATTCACCCTGGAGGCCGATGACATGGTGCAGGCCGTATTTTGGGGCTTGGGCAGCGATGGCACGGTGGGTGCCAATAAGAACTCGATCAAGATCATTGGTGAGGAGACCGACAATTACGCCCAAGGCTACTTCGTCTACGACTCCAAGAAGTCTGGCGCGCGCACCATCTCGCACCTGCGCTTTGGCCCTCGCCCGATTCACAGCCCCTATCTGATTCAGCGTGCCACGTTTATCGCCATTCACCAGTTTAATTTTCTCGAGCACTACGACACGCTGGAAAACGCGGCCGATGGCGCGACATTGCTGCTAAACAGCCCGTATGGGGCCGATGGGGTCTGGCAATATCTGCCGCGCATCGTGCAGGACAAGGTGCTGGCCAAACGGCTAAAACTCTATGTCATCGACGCCGATAAGGTGGCGCGCGAGAACGGCATGGGTAGCCGCATCAACACGGTCATGCAGGCGTGCTTCTTTGCCATCAGCGGCGTGCTGCCGCGCGATGAAGCCATTGAGAAAATCAAATACGCCATTCGCAAGACGTATGGCAAGCGCGGCGAGGCCGTGGTGCGGCAGAACTTCGCGGCGGTAGATGCATCGCTGGCCAATTTGTTCGAGGTGAAGCTGCCCGATGCCACTGACCCGGCGCGCAACATGGCCGTTGTCGCTCCGACCGTGCCGAGCGCTGCGCCCAGCTTTGTGCAGCAAGTGACGGCGATGATGATCGCGGGCAAGGGCGATTTCATTCCGGTGAGCGCGTTGCCGGTGGATGGCACGTACCCAAGCGCGACCACGCAATGGGAACGGCGCAACCTGGCCGATGAAGTGCCGGTGTGGGACTCTGATATTTGTATTCAGTGCGGCAAGTGCGTGTTGGTCTGCCCCCACGCGGTGATTCGCGGCAAAGCCTATGAACCGGCCGAGCTGGCCGGTGCGCCCGAAACCTTCAAGAGCGCCGATGCGCGTTGGAAGGAACTGCCCGGCCAAAAGTATTCGCTCCAGGTCAGTGTTGAAGACTGCACCGGTTGCAGACTGTGTGTCGAGGTGTGTCCGGTGAAGGACAAGACCAACACCAGCCGCAAGGCCATCAACATGCAGCCGCAGGTGCCGCTGCGCGAGACCGAGAAGGCCAACTGGGAGTTCTTCCTGGGGTTGCCGGATGATCCTGAATTGGCGCTGACTGCGGGCGCGGCCCCGTTGAACTACACGAATGTCAAAAATGTGCAATTGCTGCGGCCGCTGTTCGAGTTCAGCGGCGCGTGCTCGGGTTGCGGTGAGACGCCCTATCTCAAGCTGCTGAGCCAGTTGTATGGCGATCACACCATCATCGCCAATGCCACCGGCTGCTCCAGCATCTACGGCGGCAACCTGCCGACCACGCCGTGGGCCAAGAATGCGCAGGGGCGCGGCCCGGCCTGGAGCAATTCGCTGTTCGAAGACAATGCCGAGTTCGGTTTGGGCATGCGTCTGGCGCTGGACACCCAGGCCACCTATGCCCGCGATCTGGTGCAACGGCTGCGCGAGGACATTGGCCCGGATTTGGCCGATGCCATCTTGAGCGCGGATCAAAGCACCACAGCCGGCATCGAGGCGCAACGCGAGCGAGTGGTGCAGTTGCGGCGGAAGTTTGAAGTGACGACGGACGACGTCAGTCGTCCGTCATCCGTCGTCGTTGATCTGCTCAGTCTTACAGAGGCACTGGTTAAAAAATCGGTGTGGATTGTGGGCGGCGATGGCTGGGCCTATGACATTGGCTATGGCGGACTGGACCACGTGCTGGCGAGTGGACGAAACGTGAACGTGCTGGTGCTGGACACCGAGGTGTACTCGAACACTGGTGGACAGTCATCGAAGGCCACGCCGTTGGGTGCGGTGGCGAAGTTTGCAGCGGGTGGCAAAGCCACGGCCAAGAAAGACCTGGGCATGCTGGCGATGAGCTACGGCAATATTTACGTGGCGCAAATCGCGATGGGAGCCAATGATGCGCAGACGGTGAAAGCGTTCCTGGAAGCCGAGGCCTATCCCGGCCCCTCCATCATCATCGCCTATAGCCACTGCATCGCCCACGGCATCGACATGACCAAGGGCATGCACCAGCAGAAGCTGGCCACAGATTGCGGCTACTGGCCGTTGTATCGCTACAACCCGGCGTTGACGGCTGCGGGCAAAAATCCACTGCAACTCGATTCGGGTGCGCCCAAGATCCCCTTCAAAGACTATGCGCTTAACGAGACACGTTACCGGGTGCTGAGCCAGATCGATGCCAAAGCGGCCGAGATTTTCATGAAGCAGGCGCAGGAGCAAGTGACTGAACATTGGAAGAAGTATGAGGCGCTGGCGGCCAAGCCAGACTTGGCCGCCAAGCCGGATTTAGCGGCGAAGTAAGACGGCCTATTCAACCCAGCCATTCAGAACAAGCAAGATGTGAAGGAACTAAAACGATATGGATTTAACAACCACCTACCTGGGGCTGACGCTGAAAAACCCGATTGTGCCGTCGTCGTCGCCGCTCTCGCACAGTATCGATGGCATCAAGCGATTGGAAGACGCCGGTGCCTCTGCTGTGGTGATGTATTCGTTGTTTGAGGAGCAGATTGAGCAGGAGATGCATTTGCTCGATCGCTATATGCAGCACGGCACACACAGCTATGCCGAAGCGCTGAGCTACTTCCCTGATATTCAGACTTATAACGTGGAGCCGGAAGCCTATGTGGAACTCATTCGCAAGGCCAAGGCGAGCGTGGGCATTCCCATCATCGGCAGCCTGAATGGCACCTCGACCGGCGGCTGGGTCCAGTATGCGCGCGGCATCGAGCAGGCCGGCGCGGATGCGATTGAGATCAACATGTATTACGTGCCGACGAATCAGGACCGGCGCAGTGATCAGGTGGAGCAGGCCTATGTTGATATTTTGAATGATGTGAAACGCACCGTGCGTATTCCGGTGGCCATGAAGCTAAGCCCATTTTTTAGCGCGCCGGCCTATATGGCCAAGCGGTTGGTGATGAGCGGCGTGAATGGCCTGGTGCTGTTCAATCGGTTCTATCAGCCCGATTTCGATCTGGAAACGCTGAGCGTGGTGCCGAGTTTGAAGCTGAGTGACTCGGACGAATTGCGGCTGCCGTTGCGCTGGCTGGCCATTTTGTATGGGCGCATGCCGGTTGATTTTGCGCTCAGCACCGGCGTGCACACCCACGAAGACGTGTTGAAAGGGCTGATGGCGGGTGCCAAGGTCACCATGATGGCATCTGAGTTGCTGCAGAACGGCATCGGCCGTATTGGTCAGATCTTGAACAGCTTGCAAACCTGGATGGAAGCGCACGAATATGAATCGGTGCGGCAAATGCAGGGCAGCATGAGCCAGTTGCGCGTATCTCAGCCCGACGCTTTTGAGCGCGCCAACTATATGAAAGTGCTGGACTCGTGGCATGGGCCGGTGTTGCGAGAACGCGCACAGGCTTTTGAGTTTGATGATGGGAATCTGGCCGATGTGGAAATCGGCATCGGTTCGTAATGAGATGAAGGATGGCGGACGATTGACGGCCGGTGACTGAGCGGAGTCGAAGCCATCGGTCGTCCGTCTTCCGTCTTCCAATAAAGCTATGAACACCAACGATAAACGCTACAAATTGCTGGATGCGACGATGCGGCGGCATGGCTATTCGGGCAACGCCGTGATCGAAAGTTTACATACTGCACAACAGGCCTATGGCTATCTGGATCTGGATGTGCTGCGCACGGTGGCACACGCGCTCAAGCTGCCGCCGAGCAAGGTCTACGGCGTAGCCACGTTCTACAACCTGTTCTCGCTGAAGCCCAATGGCGAGCACACCTGCGTGGTGTGCACAGGGACGGCCTGCTACATCAAGGGAGCGCCGCGCATTCTGGAGGGGATCGAAGCTAATCTGCATCTGAAGCCGGGTATGACCACACTAGATAACAAGGTCTCACTATTGCAGGCACGCTGCTTTGGTTCGTGTGCACTGGCGCCGGTGATTACCATCGATAGTGATGTGGTGGGGCAGAACACGCCTGAAAACGTGGTGGCGCGAATACAACACTTAATGGAATTGGAGACGGTTGGGCAGAAAGACAAGGTGACACCATGAATCTGGATGAACTGCACAAGGCGGTTGAGACCCAGCAGCAGGCGGACGATAAATTTCAGCACCACGTGCATGTCTGCACCAGCACGGGCTGCGCGGCGTTGAATAGCGAAAAAGTGATCGAGGCATTGCAGACTGAGTTGGTCAAGCAGGGGCAGCAAAAGACGTGTCGAGTGCGATCGGTGGGGTGCTCGGGATTGTGCGCGATTGGGCCGTTGGTGCGTGTGCGCGCGAGTGAAAGCCACGGCATCGATGCTGATCAGGCCGGCGCGGCAGCGGATGCGGCTGAGACCCTGTATCAGCAGGTGGGGCCGCAGGATGCGGCCGAGATTGTGGCCAGCCTGAATGACAAGCCGGTGGAACGGCTGACTTTCTCGATCGACCAGCCTTTCTTCAAGCAGCAGACCAAAGTGGTTTTGGAGAACTGCGGCGAGGTGGATCCCGAGCACATCGAGGATTACATCGGACACGGCGGTTATAGCGCTTTGTTGAAGGTATTGACCGAGATGACGCCGGCCCAGGTGATCGACCAGCTCACCCAGTCTGGCTTGCGCGGCCGGGGCGGCGCGGGCTTTCCGACCGGGGTGAAGTGGGCGACCGTGGCCAAGAGCGCGGGTGAGCAAAAGTATGTGATCTGCAACGGCGACGAAGGCGACCCCGGCGCATTCATGGATCGCAGTGTGATGGAAGGTGACCCACACCGCATCATCGAGGGCATGATCATTGCCGGCTATGCCGTCGGCGCGACTCAGGGTTATATCTACGTGCGAGCCGAATATGGGCTGGCCGTGAAGCGCCTGCGCATCGCCATTCGCCATGCCGAGCGCAATGGCTTCCTGGGCAAGAGTGTATGCGGCACTGCGCTCAACTTTAGTATTGATATTCGGCTGGGGGCCGGCGCGTTTGTGTGCGGAGAAGAAACGGCGTTGATCTCGTCGATTGAGGGCAATCGCGGCACACCGCGTCCGCGGCCCCCGTTCCCGGCGGTGTCAGGGTTGTGGGGCTGCCCAACCTTGCTCAACAATGTCGAGACCTTCGCCAATATCGCACCGATTCTCAACAAGGGTGCGGCCTGGTTCGCCGGCATTGGCACCGAGAAGAGCAAGGGTACCAAGGTGTTTGCATTGGTGGGGCAGATTGCCAATGCCGGGCTGATTGAGGTGCCGATGGGCATGAGCCTGCGCACGATTATTTTCGACATCGGTGGCGGCATACCCAATGGCCGCACCTTCAAAGCCGTGCAAACGGGCGGCCCATCCGGCGGTTGCATTCCTGAGCATCTGTTGGATATGCCGGTGGATTATGAGTCGCTCAACAAGGTCGGCACCATCATGGGCAGCGGTGGCATGATCGTGATGGACGACACCACCAGCATGGTTGATGTCGCGCGCTATTACATGGAGTTTTGCATGGACGAGAGCTGCGGCAAGTGTGTGCCGTGCCGCGTCGGCACGGTGCAGATGCATCACCTGCTCAACAAATTCTCGGAGGGCAAGGCCACACCCATCGATATGAACAAGCTCGAAGGTTTGTGCGATCTGGTGAAACACACCAGCCTGTGCGGCCTGGGCCAGACTGCGCCGAATCCCGTTATCAGCACCCTGCGTTATTTTCGCAAGGAATATGAGGACAAGATGACTGTGCCGTAGTCCGGTTGTTTTTTACATGCATTTGATCTACAAAAACGCGGCGCACAAAACAATGTTTGTGCGCCGCGTTTTGATTGTCTGTTGATCTGGGTTTGTTGCTGGTTATTCAAACCGATGTGCTGATTCTCGGACATGTGGAGATGCCAAAGGGAAGATACAACGGGCAGGTGCCGACCAAGCTGGTGAGCACAAAGATCACTGCCAACGCCCCGAGGATGATCGCCCAAGTGCCTGTCACCTGACCCATCACAATCAGCGCAGCAAACACGGCCGCGGCCACGACTCGAACCACTCGATCTGCATTACCCATATTCTTTTTCATGCTAATCCTCCAAATCTCTATTTGTAAAAAACGATGTACGAACACGTTAGCAAGAACGTACGGGTTTGTCTGTGACAAAGTCACATAGTGGCGCGTCGGGCCAGGCCTTCGGGGTCCAGAACGGTGAGAGTGCCGCGGCTCGACTGGACGAGATGTTGCGCAGTGAAGTCTTCGAGGATGCGGCTGATCACCTCGCGGGCGGAGCCCAATTCCAGGGCGATTTGCTGGTGGGTGATCTTGATCGGCGGCATGTTGGGCCGATAGGCGCGGAATAGCAAGTCGGCCACCCGCGCATCCATGCGGCGAAAGGCCACTTCGTTCACCACGGCCATCACAGTAGAGAGGCGCTTGGAGAGTAGATCGAACACGTAGTCGCGCCAGGCATCGTTTGTTCGCATCAGATCGCGAAACAGGGGAGCCGGAATCAGCACGGCTTCAACTGTCTGCTCGACCTGGGCCAGGGCCGGGAATTGCTGCTGACTGAGGATGCAGTTCGCGGTCAGGATGCAACTCTCGCCTGTGGTGAAGCGATAGAGCGTGATCTCGCGGCCGGTTTCGCCGATCTTATATACTCGGACGACCCCCGACAGCACAAGGGCGATGTGACTGCACACATCGCCCTCCATGAAGACGATTGCGCCGGCAGACAGCGTTCGCAGAATGGCCTGCTCAACTACCAGATTGGGCAAAGCCACTCCTGGCGCGGTCAGAAACGGCAATGCCTGGCTGAGCCGCTTGATGGTTTGAGGATCCAGCATCCTATGCGTTTAGCGAGGAAACCGCCTCGATAACTTCATAGGTGTGCTCAAACGGCGCAACCTCGGCCAGCATGGCTTCGGCGGAGCAATACTTTTTCGACGCCTGTTCAATGGCATATTCGATCACGCTGCGGTCCAGGTGCTGGCCGGTGATGACATAGTGCACCCGTATTTTGGTGAAGATCATTGGATAGGTTGTGGCGCGATCGGCATCCACAGCCACCTCGAAGCCGGCGACCTGCTGTTTCTTATTGCGCAACATGGCGACGACGTCCATGCCGGTGCAGCCGGCCAGGCCGACCAGCAACAGCTCCATCGGACGAGACCCGTCATTTTTGCCGCCATCGGGCACACTGGCCCCCATGGGAACGCTAAAACCTGAGCCGGCGCTGCCGGTAAATGTCAGTCCTTCGTGCCAGACAGCCTTTGCATTCATTGTGTTCAAGATGCCTCCATCAGGCGATGTGTGCCTGTGATGGATACGCTATAGCACGCGGGCCAGTCGGTTACATGCATCCGCCGATGCAATCTTGTTGGGTCAACTGGCTAGTTATCCGAAGCCTTGTGCCTGTGGACTCAGGATTCATCTGGCTTCGACGCGGATAGCCGCCTCAGCATCGAGCGTTTCTGGGTTTGGTGCGCGGCGGCCTGTCCCGGTGCAGGTGCATCAGTTTGTTGCCATATCGCGCAAAAATGCGTGCTTGCAGGGTAAATTGCACTAGTCAGATGACCAAAGAAAATTCGTTAAAAGTCGGGTGTGAAGGCTGTACATCTGCCTTATCTTTTGGAGAAACCATCATGTCAAAAACGCTTACCCTCAACGGCAAATTGATCACAGCCCGTGACGACGAAACCCTGCTTGAAGCGGCGCAAGACAACGGCATTCATATTCACACGCTGTGTCATCTGGAAGGCACCAGCGATGTGGGCGCGTGTCGTTTATGCCTGGTGGAGGTGCAGGGCAGCAACAAACTGCTGCCCGCCTGCACAACCATGGTGCAGGAAGGCATGGTTGCCACCACCGAGACAGAGCAACTGAATGCCTATCGGCGGCAGATCGTGGAGCTGTTTTTTGCCGAGCGCAACCATGTGTGCGCCGTATGTGTGGCCAATAACCATTGCGAATTGCAAGACCTCGGCGTTGCCGTTGGCATGGACCATGTCCGCTACGACTACCTGTTCCCCACCGAAAAAGTGGATCTGACACATCCCTTGTTTGGCATCGATCACAACCGCTGCATCATGTGCACACGTTGTGTGCGCACCTGCGACGAGATCGAAGGCGCGCATGTGTGGGATGTGTCCGGCCGCGGCATTAAGTCCCATGTCATCACCGAGCTGAGTCAGCCGTGGGGTGAAGCGCTGAGTTGCACCTCGTGCGGCAAGTGCGTGATGGCGTGCCCAACCGGCGCAATCTTTAAGCAGGGTTCGACCGTGGCTGAAATGGTGAAAGATCGCAGCAAGCTGTCCTTTTTGATGAATGCGAGGGAGAAAAAAGTATGGAACCTGTAACCAAAATCAAACTCGCGACGGTGTGGCTGGGTGGCTGCGCGGGCTGTCACATGTCATTTTTGGATCTGGACGAGTGGCTGTTTGAACTGGCAAAACATGTCGATCTGGTATTTAGCCCGATTGCTGATGTGAAGCATTTCCCCGAAGGCGTGGATGTGGCGCTGGTTGAAGGTGCTGTCGCCAACGAAGATAACCTGGCGCTTGTCAAAAGAGTGCGCGCAAACAGCAAGATGCTCATTTCGTTTGGAGATTGTGCCGTGACCGGCAATGTGACCGCATTGCGCAATACGCTGGGTCTGGACAACGTCGAAGCCGTGCTGGACCGGGTTTATAAGGATGCGGCGCTGCTTTTCCCACACATGCCCGACGACACCAGTGTGGTGCCACCGCTGTTGGAGCAGGTGATGCCGGTGCATTCCGTGGTGCCAGTCGATATTTATTTGCCTGGCTGCCCACCGCCGGCCCCGCGCATTCGCGCATTGCTGGAGCAACTGCTGGCCGGACAGACACCGAAGATGGAAGGCCGCGACATGTTGAAGTTTGGATAACCATGACTACGACCAAGACCATTATTATTGACCCCGTTTCTCGCATCGAGGGCCACGCCAAAATCAGTCTGTATCTGGATGAGCGCGGCGAGGTGAGCGATGCGCGTTTTCACGTCACCGAGTTTCGCGGCTTTGAGAAGTTTTGCGAAGGCCGGCCACTGGCTGAGATGGCCGGCATCACCGCCCGTATCTGCGGCATTTGTCCGGTCAGCCACCTGATCGCGTCGGCCAAAACCGGTGACGCCATCATGGCCGTGACCATTCCCCCGGCTGCGGCCAAACTGCGCCGTTTGATGAACCTGGCCCAGATCATCCAGTCGCACGCGCTTAGCTTCTTCCATCTCAGCGCGCCCGATTTGTTGCTCGGTTTCGACAGCGATCCGGCTCAACGCAATATTTTTGGGCTGATGGGCCAGCACCCTGAGATTGCGCGGCAGGGCATTCGCCTGCGCCAGTTTGGGCAGGAGATCATCGAGGCATTGGGTGGCAAGAAGATTCACCCGGCCTGGGCCGTGCCAGGTGGCGTTCGCGAGAATTTGTCGCTGGAGAAGCGCGATCACTTTCGTGGCCGCATGACCGAGATGCGCATGATTGCAACCGGCGCGCTGGCGCTGTTCAAGCAATATATGAATGCGCATCAACAAGAGGCTAATAACTTCGGCAACTTCCCCACGCTCTTTATGGGACTGGTCGGCGAGGATGGTTCATGGGAACACTACGATGGCCCGTTGCGCATTGTAGATAGTGAAGGCCGCGTGCTCGAACGCGCGCTCGACCCGCAACGCTACAGTGAATTCATCGGTGAGGCCGTGGTGCCATGGTCCTACCTCAAGATGCCGTATTACAAGCCAATGGGATATCCCGAGGGCGCCTATCGGGTGGGGCCGCTGGCACGCTTGAATATATGCACGCATATGGGTACACCGCTGGCTGATGCCGAGCTGCAACAGTGGCGCGAGGACTATGGCTTTGGCAAAGGGGTTGTGACCTCGTCATTCCAATATCACTACGCGCGGCTGATCGAAATTCTGGGCGCGATCGAACGCATCGACATCATGCTGGACGATCCCGAACTTCAGTCGGATCACTTGCGCGCCCACGCTGGCATCAATTGTCTTGAAGGAGTAGGGGTGAGCGAGGCGCCGCGCGGCACGTTGTTCCATCACTATCAGGTCAATTCGGACGGCCTCATCACACGGGTGAACATGATCATCGCCACCGGACAAAATAATTACGCGATGAATGAGGCGGTCAAGCTGATTGCCCAGCACTACATTCACGGCATCACCGACGGCGATATTCCCGAGGGATTGTTGAACCGGGTTGAGGCTGGTGTGCGCGCCTACGATCCCTGTCTCAGTTGTTCAACCCATGCCATTGGGCAGATGCCGTTGCAGTTGCAGGTGATCGGGCCTGATGGCATTGTTGTGCAAGAGATGAGTCGGGGCTGCTGAGTCGATCTGCTGAGCCGGGGTTGTTGAACTGGGCTGTTGAGTAGGGGTTAGGATTTAAGAATCATGATGCTGGTGATTGGCTATGGCAGCACCTTGCGCAACGATGACGGCGTGGGTCAACACGTGGCACGCGAAGTCGCGGCGCAAGGCTGGCCCGGCGTGCG
>JBBQST010000109.1:0-10636 GCA_038213625.1 Thermoflexales bacterium | reverse complement strand
TTTTTTAGAATTTGTGCTCCGTTAAGGCCAATGCAATTTGTTGATTTACCCCTGGAGTGAACGCCAAAGTTATTCGGTTTTTGGGTATGCTCGTGCTACACTCGCGGCGAAGGATCCTCACAAACATGCTTCGAAGTGATATTCGCCTGGCTTTGCCGTCGAAGGGACGGCTGCAAGCTGCAACCTTAAATTTTCTGTCTCAATGTGGTTTCGACGTCAAACAATCGGCCACCCGTGGTTACGTCGGCACCATCAACAACCTGCCCAATGTCACCGTCATTCTGCAGCGCCCGCGCGACATCGTGACCAGTGTCGCGAACGGCGGGGTGGACTTTGGCATCACCGGCCTGGATGTGGTGCAAGAGGCCGGCGTTGGCCAGCAGGTGCACGTGTTGCATGACGCGCTGGGCTTTGGCAAATGCCGCGTCGTCATCGCTGTGCCAGAGCAATGGCCAACGAAAACGGTGCAGGATTTGCGACACATGGCAACCCAGTGGGCAACGGAAGGCCGGCCGCTGCGCGTTGCCACGGTCTACCCTGAACTGACCCGCGCGTTTTTGCACCAGCATGAAGTACCCAATGTTCACATCGTCGAGGCCGAGGGCTCGCTGGAAGTGCTGCCCGAGATTAACGCGGCCGATCTCATCGCCGACATTGTCGAGACCGGCTCGACCCTGCAGCAAAACCGGCTGCGTATGCTCGACGATGGCACCATTTTGCAAACCCAATCCAGCCTCATCGCCAACTGTGAGTCGATCCAACGACCCGAGGTGTTGCAGGTGGCCGTGACGCTGCTGGAATACTTTGAGGCCCATTTGCGGGCCGAAAAGTTCCTGATGGTGATTGCCAACATGCGCGGCGTGAATGCCGAGGATGTCGCGCACAAGATGCACACCCAAACCGATTTAGGCGGCTTGCAAGGGCCGACGATCGCGCCCATCTACCCCAACGAAGTGACGCGCATCAAAAACACGGCCGCCCACGATCATTGGTTCGGCATTACGCTGATGGTCAAACGAAGTGAACTCACCGGGGCCATCGACCAGTTGCGCGCCGTGGGCGGCAGCGGCGTCATCGTCACGCCGGTGAGCTATGTGTTCGAGGAGCAGCCGGATCGTGTGGCCAGGCTGAAGCTGCTAGCGGCTAGTGGCCAACAGCCAGCCGCCTCCCTCCCATGCCCCTCCCCGCGCTCCTAATTTTGCTGGCCTCGGCCGTGTTGCACAGCATCTGGAACCTGCTTGTCAAACGCAGTTTTGACAAGCAGGTTTTTCTATGGCTGGCCGTGGTTGTTTCGGCTGTGATGTTATTGCCGACGTTGATCTGGTTTGGCCAATCCATCTCGACGACGGGCTGGCTGATTTTGATCGGCTCGGCCCTGCTCGAAGTCATCTATTACCTATTGCTCGGCGCGGCGTATCAGGGTGGCGACCTGTCGCTGGTGTATCCGGTGACACGCGGCTCGGTGCCGTTGTTCGTGACCATCCTGGCGGTGTTGTTTCTTGGCGAGTCGATCACGCTCATTGGCGTGCTTGGCATCGCGCTGACCATCGCCGGCATCTATGTGTTGCATCTGCGGTCGCTGCACAAGCGTGATATTTTGATGCCGCTACGCGCCTTTGCCGGCCGCAACTTTCACATCTCGCTGCTCACCGCCATCAGCACCGCGCTCTACACCGTGGTCGACAAAGTGGGCGTGACCTATGTGAACCCCACCGCCTACATCACCTGGCTGTTTTTGCTGTGCGGGCTGATGCTGGCGCCGTTTATGCTGCTTCGCCGCAAGCCCCAGGTGATTAGCGAACTCAAGGCCAACGCCGGCACCATCGCCATCGTCGGCGTGTTGTTCGCCGCGTCGTATTGGCTGGTGCTGCTGGCTTCAACACTGAGCAAGGTGAGCTACTTATCCAGCGTGCGCGGCATCTCCATCGTCTTCGGGGCCATCATCGGCGCGGTGGTGCTGCGCGAGGGCCTGGGCCGCATCAAACTGCTGGGGGCCGCTGTCATCTTCGCAGGTATGATTTGCATCGGATTGGCAGGGTGAAAGATTGGCTGCTGGTTACTAGCAGCTAGCAGCTAGCAGCTAGCAGCTAGCTGCCCTTCGCTCTATCGCTCTATGAATATCGAATCGCTCCTTCAACCCCATTTACTAGGCATGCAGGCGTATGTGCCGATTGTGCCGTTTGATGTCCTCTCGCAACGGCTGGGATTGCCGGCTGATCAAATCGCAAAGCTGGACGCCAACGAGAATTTGTACGGCCCCTCGCCGCGCGCGTTGGAGGCGATGGCGCACGCGAGTCATTTGCACATCTACCCCGACCCCGATCAGCGGCAACTCCGCGAGGCCATCAGCAGCTACATCGGCATTCCCTACGAGCACATTTTGTGCGGCGCGGGTGCCGACGAAATCATCCAGCTCATCGGCATGGCGTTTATTCAACCCGGCGATACCCTATTGGATTTGCCGCCGACGTTTGGCATGTATAAGTGGCTGGCCGATGTTGTGAATGCGCGCTATGTGACCGCGCCGCGCCGCGAGGATTTCTCACTGGATGTAAGCGCAATTGAAACCGCTGTGGTGCGCACGCCCAAGGTCAAGCTGATGTTCGTCACCAGCCCGAATAACCCCGACGGCTCGACCGTGAGCGACGAGGAATTAAAGCGCCTGCTGCAACTGCCACTGGTGGTTGTGCTGGATGAGGCCTATATCGACTTCAGCGATCAGCCCAGCCGCGCGGCGTGGGTGCAACAGTATCCCAACTTGATCGTGTTGCGCACGTTTAGCAAATTGCTGGGCATGGCCGGCATGCGCATTGGCTACGGCATCTTCCCGCTGGATGTGATCAAGCACCTGTGGAAACTGAAGCAGCCCTACACGCCCACAGTGGCCAGCGCGGTGGGTGCCGTGGCCGCGCTCGGTGACGCGGCCTATCTGCAAGACAACGTCCAGCGCATCGTGCACGAACGCGAGCGGTTGCGCGGGCTATTGAGCGAGTTGGGTTGGGTGCAGGTGTATCCCAGCCAGACCAACTTTTTGCTGTGCCGGGTGCTGGCCGATGTAATGGCCGAGGACGCTACGTTTACGCGTGGACAAGCCGTCACCCAACATCTCGAAAAGCGTGGCATCCTCGTGCGCTACTTCAACAAAGACGGCCTGCGCGATTGCTTCCGCGTCAGCATCGGCAAACCCGAACACACAGACGTGCTCATCAGCGCGCTACAAGATATGAAGCGTTAATCACTACTTGTCTGTTGTAGACAGATGAACACAATTCAGTCGAATAAGATTTACGCAGCCACATCACTCAGACCCTTCGGGTGGCGCATTTCGAATCTGGGCCAATTTGTGCGTAAATGCGCCACCCGAAGGGTCTTGCGCGCGCGTTAGCCATTCACGTAAGTCCCTGAGAATACAGATCACTTTCGTTCTTCATTCTGTCCAAAATCCGAATCCGAACATGACCCAACGAACCGCAGACATTCACCGCGTGACCAAAGAGACCGATGTCGCCATCAAGCTCAACATCGACGGCACCGGCCAGGTCAACATCGACACCGGCATCGGCTTCTACGATCACATGCTGCATCATGTGGCGCATCATGGCCTGTTCGACCTCACCATCAAGGCGGCCGGCGACCTGCACATCGACGAGCATCACACGGTCGAGGATGTGGCGATTGTGCTGGGCCAGGCGTTTGACCAGGCCCTGGGCGACCGCACAGGCATCGTGCGCATGGCCGATGCGTGGGTGACGATGGACGAAGCCCTGGCACAAGTGATTGTGGATTTGAGCGGCCGAGCCTACGCCGTGTTCAGCGGCGAGTTCTCGCCCACGCGCATCGGCGGCATAGGAACCACGCTCATTCCACACGTGTTCGAGTCGCTGGCCACCCACGCCCGCATGAACCTGCACGCCCGCGTCCTCTACGGCCGCGACGACCACCACAAAGCCGAAGCGCTGTTCAAAGCCCTCGGCCGCGCCCTCGACACCGCCACCCAACTCGACCCGCGCCGCAGTGGCGTGCCGTCGACGAAAGGGATGATTTAGGGGAGTTATTAGTTGTTAGTGATTAGTGATTAGTTCAGATGGTTCTTAACTAACAACTAACAACTAATCACTAACAACTCTTGTCTTGGAGTTCCATGAAACTAATTACTTACGAAAGCAACGGACAAATTCGAACAGGTGCGCTCGGCACCAATGACACAAGCACGATGATTGATGTGACCTCGGCCGGCACAGCGCTGCAAATTGCGACGGATGCGGTGGCACGGGCCAAGGCCGATGCGCTGCTGGCTTCGGGTGCCGCTAGCGAGGCGGTGCCGGCCAGCGTGCTCACGCCATTTGCGCCGCATGCCATCATCTGCATCGGCCTCAACTACATGGACCATTGCCGCGAGACCAACTCGCCGGTGCCGACCCGGCCGGTCATCTTCGGCAAGTTCGCCAACAGCATTGTGGGGCCGAACGACACGGTGAGCTGGTATGGCGATGCCAGCAGCGAGGTGGACTATGAGGCCGAGCTGGGCGTGGTGATCGGCAAGCCGTGCTACCGCGTGTCGGAGTCCGACGCGCTCAGCTACATCGGCGGCTACACCTGCGTCAACGACATCAGCGCCCGCGATATCCAGCTCAGCGACAGCGGCAAGCAGTGGATCCTGGGCAAGACCTTCGACG
The DNA here is from genome assembly GCA_038213625.1 of Thermoflexales bacterium. GTDB lineage: Bacteria > Chloroflexota > Anaerolineae > J036 > Brachytrichaceae > JANMVQ01. The sequence continues at coordinate 5,960 of JBBQST010000109.1, read as the reverse complement.
GCTTCTGCCCCATTGGCCCGGCGCTGGTGACGGCGGATGAGATTGCCGACCCGCAGGCGCTGGAGATCAAGTGCATTTTGAATGGCCAGGAAGTGCAACACTCCAACACCCGCGAGATGATTTTTAATGTGGCCGTGCTGATCTCGCACCTGAGCAAGTTCATGACCCTGAACCCCGGCGACCTGATTGCCACCGGCACGCCGTTTGGGGTGGGCATGAGCCGCACGCCCAAGTTGTGGCTGAAGGACGGCGATGTGGTGACCGTCGAGATTGAGAAGGTTGGCGCACTGACCAACACGACGCGCGTGTTGTAAATCAGGCGAGAGGAAACAAAAAAGAGACAGAGTTCGGAACTCTGTCTCTTTTTTGTTTCCTCTCGTTAAAAGTGGGCCATGTAGGAATTGAACCTACGACACAAGGATTAAAAGTCCCCTGCTCTACCAACTGAGCTAATGGCCCACGCTCGCGCCCTCAACAGGGCGGAGTCAATCTTACCAAACTCGACACAGGATTGACAAGAGCCAGCGGCAGCAATTGTGAAACTTGCTGCCGCTCGTTACGCCACCTGATGTATTAGTGCGGCGTCGCAGCGGGTGCTGGTTTTGTATCAGATGCATTGCCATCTGAATGGCCGTTGCCATCTGAATGGCCGTTGGCGTGGTCATCGTGCTCCGGCATCTTGAAGTTATTCTCGACATTGACCGGGTAGTTGTCGGCATCGCCCGTGTGCAATTGATAGGACACATCGGTCACCACAACCCGGCTCATACGTTGCAGGGCCAGCTTGAGCCCAATCGATGTATTGGAGTGCAGGGCTTGCTCCCAATAGTTATCCATGATGAGTTGACCCATGATGACGTGGATCAGGCGATGCGGGTCCTTGTTGAGTTGATGCTGCACGTAATTTACAGCGACATCGGTGAGGTTGCGATACGGAGCCGGGATGATCACCAGTGGGTGATGCGCATGCACCATGCGCTCGTTCCACTTTTGTTGAATGATCGCGGTCTTATCGGGGTTGTCATCAAAATGCACGGCCAGCCACGAGTGGCGCGATGAGATGGCAAACTCCACCATCGGCACGGTGCCGGCGTGCACATCGTCCACAAACACCACAGTCAACACATCCTGTTTAATGGGATTCACTTTGCGCTGAGTCAGGCTAAGGATGCGCGCGACATTGGCATAGTGCTTGCGAATGCGCGAGAATCCCAGCACCAGCAACGGCACCAGCAACACGATCACCCACGCCCCGTCGACAAACTTGGTGAACGCAAAGATCACCATCACCAACATCGACACTGTGCCGCCTAGTGCGTTGATGGCAATCTTCACCCGCCATGTCGGGTCAAAGTGAATTTCGGAGAAACGAGTCTTGATCGACTCGCCGATCTTGAGATGGGCACCCTTCCACCAGTGACGCACCATGCCATATTGCGAGAGGGTGAAGCTCATAAACACGCCGATGGCATACAAGGGAATCAATGCTGTCACACGCGCATCAAACAAGACAATGAGCATGCATGCCGCTCCGGCCAGCAAGGCAATGCCCCACGAAAACACCAGCCGGCGTCCACGAATGGACAACTGGCGCGGCAGAAACCCATCGGCCGCAGCCAACGCGCTCAGGCGTGGGAAGTCGGCAAAACTGGTATTTGCCGCCATCACCAGGATCATGATGGCACCGGCCACCAGCATGTAATGAAACACGCTGCCCGCAAAAATCACGTTCGACACCTGCGAGATGACGGTGGGCAACTCAGTTGGCACCGCCTTCACCCACTGGGCCAGAAAGGTGATGCCGATGAACATGGTGCCCAGCAACAGCGCCATGACCACCAGGGTCTGCGCCGCGTTTTTGCTCTTGGGCGATTTGAAGGCTTGAATACCGTTGGAGATGGCTTCGACGCCGGTAACAGCGGTGCAGCCCGAGCTAAATGCACGCAGGATCAGGAACAACCATATGCCGTTAAAGGCCAAATGGGGTTCACCAACCACGCCTTGCACCGTGCCCAGGGTGCCGGTGAAATATTTGATGAAGCCGACGACGATCATCAGCATGGCCATACCGACGAAGAAGTAGGTCGGCACAGCAAACACAGCACCACTTTCCTTCACACCTCGCAAATTCACCAGCATGATGAGCAACACCAGGAAACATGCAATCGGCGCTCGGTAAGTGGCCAGTCCCGGCAACACCGAGGCCAGTTGCTCAACACCGCTCGATACGCTGACAGCCACAGTGAGGATGTAATCCGTGAGCAATGCCGCCGCTGCAACCATGGCCGGCACCTCACCCAGATTGTCGCGGGCCACAATGTAGGCACCGCCGCCGCTGGGATAGGCAAAAATGGTCTGGCGATATGAAATTGTCAAAATTGCCAGGAGTAGCACGATGGCAATGGCAATGGGAATGGAGTACCAAAAGATTCCGACACCATAAATGGCGGCGGCCGTGGCCAGCACAATCAGAATTTCCTGTGTGGCGTAGGCCACCGATGAGACCGTATCTGAGGCGAAGACGGCCAGCGCAATCTTCTTGCTGATGGCCTGATGGGCCGCTTCATCCGTTGCCAGTGGCCGGCCCAACAAGATACTTCCAACACTTTTCGCAGATTTATTCATGAAACTAAACCCTATCCAGATTTGAAAACACAGACCGCAGGAGAAAAAATCACAGGTGCGCTAAAAGCGCCGCGGTCCTAGCGCGAGATACGTAGAACCAACATCAACACGCCCAGTTCCAACGCCACTGAACTGCCCATCACGATGGTGCGCAGCAACCCGCCCGCATCGTGCAGGAGCTGGTCGAGCCGCATTTGCATCCAGAAGCCGGCGACAATCACAATGGCAAACCCCAGCCAGCTCAACAGGCTCAACAACAGGTTGCGTCGTCGGGCCGGCTGCAAAAGCCCGCTCACCTCGTGCACCGGCCGGCCCAGTTGCTGAATCACCAGACCTGCTATGGGCACGCTTTTGGACAATGCACGGGATTGGGCCGCCATGCTGGTCGAATGCGCGATGCGATGTGCCACAACCAGATGCTCGGCAAAGCACAGCAGCACATCATTCGGTTGCTGAGTTCGGTCCAACGCAGACAGCCAGTCCACATCGGTCAGGATGAGGCTGGTGGCACGCACGCCGGTGGTGGCCAACATCTGCATCACCAGGGTGTGTTGCAGCCGGATGTGAGATTCACGCGACCAGTCTTCAAGCAACGTCAACAACACCACTTCAGCATGGTTGGCACTGGTCAGTGCCCAGATTTCCTTGGCCAGCTGCGTCTCTTCAATCGGCGCATCAGGAATTGCCACGATCACGCGTGAAGTGGCACTGGACCAATGATGTGATGACGAAGAATCGGTTGGTGGTGCGGCTACAGGCGCGGACAGCGCCGCTCGATCAAACGGCATGGGAACAGGGGGTAAACGCGACATGATTCACTTCTTGTGTAAAGCACTACAAGCACATTCATGCTTGCAGATGCTTCCCAAGAATAGCGACGCCGCGTAAAGGCCGCACTGCTAAAAACAGGCCTGTGTATAAAAAAGGAATAAAGGCTGATGCAAATAATGAAGCGAAGAAATCAAGAAAACCTATCCGTGAAACACGGACAGACTTATTGACTCATGTTGTGCAGAAGCCTAACGCAAACTGCCGAGGCTATAGCAGTGCGAGTTTGCATCCCTTCGGCCATGTTCCGTCCGAGGCTGTTTGCAGTCTTGCAGATTCAGAAACTGCGGACGGCCGCCAACGGCGACTCATGCCAGTTCAATTGGACCTGTCTATTCGGCATCAGTTGAGTACGCCTGTGCCAGCCACTCCATGGTGTGCATCACCGGCATCGGCCGGCCCTGTAGCTTCAAGTTATTACGAATCTGCACCAGACAACCGATGTTGCCCGTCGCCACCGCATCCGGCTCGGTCTTGAGAATGTTGCGCACCTTGCGCGCGCCGAGTTCGTTGGCCGTTTCTGGCTGTTCAATGTTGTAGGTGCCGGCGCTGCCGCAGCAAATCTCGCCCTCATTAATTTCAAGCAGGGTGAGATTGGGGATGGCCTTCAGGAGCCGCCGCGGCGCACTCACCACCCCTTGCGCATGGGCCAGATGGCACGCATCGTGGTAGGCCACTCGCATGGCCTGTGGCAATGGCTTCGGTTCGATGAGGTCAAGCTGATCCAGAAACTCGCTCACGTCCATGGTTTTGCTCGCAAACTCGCGCGCCTGGGTCTCGTGCTCGGTGCCTTTGAACAGCAAGCCATACTCCTTCATGCCGCTGCCACAACCGGCCGCGTTGGTGATGATGGCATCGACATCGGTGGGGAACACCGCCAGATTATTCGCGGCCAGATGGCGTGCGCTGTTGTGATCGCCGGTGTGCAAACCCAGCGAGCCGCAACAACCCTGCCCTCGCGGAATGATCACTTCGACGCCGTTTGCGGCCAGCACTTTTAAGGTGGCCCAATTGATCTGCGGCGACAACACCTGCTGCACGCAACCGGCCAATAACGCCACCCGCGCACGGCGCTCACCTACCGCTGGATACACCTCCGGCAATGGCTGGCCGGCCGGCGGCACCTCCTCGGGAATCAGCGCCAACATCGCGCTCATCTGCTGCGGCATGAATTTGCGCAATGGCTGGGCGAACTTGCCAGCCAGCGCCGCAGCTCGAAACCGGTCGGGGTACGGCAAGGTCTCACGAATGAGCAGCCGCGACAGCCGATCCATGGGGTCGCGCTCGCGCTGTGGCTCGGCATACGCACGAAACGAGGTGATCAACTCGCCGTACGGCACGCCGGACGGACACGCAGTGACGCAAGCGACGCAGCCCAGGCAACGGTCGATGTGCGGCTGCGCCTGCTCCAGCGGCAACTTGCCCTCCAGCACATCGCGCATCAGCACGATCCGGCCGCGTGGGCTGTCCATCTCCTCGCCCATGACGAGATAGGTCGGACATGTGGCCAGGCAAAAGCCGCAGTGCACGCACGCGCTGATGGCGTGGGCCATTTCCTCGGCTTGCGGCATGCCGATTTGGTCGATGGGGATGGTGTGTTGCATTTGATTTCGTGGAGCGTAAGAGTTAGTTGCACAGATTCGTCGACGTCGAGGTCGACGTCGACGAATCTGCAACCGAGCTAAACAAATTTACCCTGCGGGTCCAGCGCAAACTTCACACGCTGCGCCAAAGCGTGGTCGCTACGGGTAGATGGCGCATCAGCCGACGCCTCGCCCAACAACAACAGCCCCGGCCACTGCGCATTCGCAAACGCCGAGGCCACATAGGCCACATTGCCGCCCACGCAGTAGCGCCGGGCCATGTTTGAATTGGCCAACAGCGCATCAAGGCCAGCCATCTTCTCCGGCGTTAGTGGAATTTTGGTAATCGGCCCATCGCCGATGAGCACATCGCCGATGAGCACATCGCCGGCCCAGCCAAACTCGCGCACCTGCTGCCAATGCTCTCGCTCGGCCTCGCCGCTCAACACCTCGCCCTCGCCGGCCATCTGCTGGATGCGCGCGATGCGCTGCGGCAAACTGCTGGCGATGCCGCCGACGCGAATCTCCACCACAGGCCTGACACCGTTTGCGCCGCACAATATATCCAGCGCCTCAAGGTCCAGCGGCGCGCCCATTAGCTTCAGCATCGCCGCCGTGGCCTCGGCCAGAGTGGGCTTGGTGATGCGCACGGTGGTGTATTCATCCGGCTTGGGAAACACCTTGAAAACCAGCTCCACCAGCACGCCCAGCCGGCCAAACGAGCCCACCATCAGCTTGGGGTAATCGAACCCCGCCGCGTTCTTCACCACCTTGCCGCCGCCATGAATCAGCGTGCCAGCGCCATCCACAAAGTTCGCGCCGATGATGAAATCCCGCACGCCGCCGAAGCAAAAGCGGCCCGAGCCGTTGGCATTGGCCGCCACCGTGCCACCGAGGGTCGCGCCGCGCCCGCTCAGCAACGGA
>JBBQST010000108.1:0-10802 GCA_038213625.1 Thermoflexales bacterium | reverse complement strand
CTCCACATGTATTGGGGCAGGCATTCGCCTTGAAAAATGTGACCACCGGTGAGGCCAACTTTCTTCTCGATGTCCGGCGGCCCCATGACCTGCACATCGACCACAGCGTCTGGGAAATTGCTGACGAAGCGGCCGATGGATTCCAGACCCAGTTGCTTCACGTCCTCGCGGCGACTGTCCCAGGTGCCTTGTGCGAAGGCATAGGGCACATACTGGCTGAACACGCTCATGGTGTGCATGCCCGCATACGGCGACGTTTTGCTGATCACGTTCTCGTCGTGGGCGGTCTGGAAATACATCTCCGTCCACAGGCGTTCGGGCAGCTCGCCGCGTTGGGATGCGGCAAAAGCATCCTTCCACTGCTGATGGGTGAGTGGTGTGTTGAGCTGGCCCAGATGATGCTCGCCATGAGTGCCTGGCCGTGCCTTGAAATTAGGCAGCTCGCGCAACAGCACATTGAACTTGACGGTGCAACCCTGTATCGGCACGGCTTGCACTTGAGCCGTCCATTCAGGCGCAGCCGCATCGCCGAGCAGGCGCAACGTCACTTGTGGGTCGGCATTCGACACCACCACGGGTGCGTGAATCTTCTCGCCACTCATCAGGACCACGCCCTCACCTGGCACAATCTGCGCCACTGGCACGCCGGCCGCCACGACGGCACCAGCCTCGCGCGCAATGTCGCACAGGATGAAGCTGACCATGCCCATGCCGCCGCGCACATAGCCCCACGTCCCGACGCTGCCATGAATGCGCCCCGATGAGTGATGCCAGCGAATGAAGGCGGTGCCGGGGTCGAATGGACTGGCGTTGGTGCCGATGACGCCCTGGCCGAGATAGCCCATTTGCAAGCGCTCGTCCTGCAAATAGTGCTCGACGAATTCAGCCATCGACCAGTCAAACAACAAGTGGCGCGCTTCTTCATCGTCGCCCAATCGATCCTCGATCTGCTCGCGAGTCGGCGCGCGCCCAATCCACATATCGCGGTCATTCAGTGGCCGCACCGCCATCAGACTGCGATGCATCAAGTTGCTCATGGCGCGCCAGCCGGCCACATCACCCGGCGCAAACCGCTGAATTTCAGCCTCGCAACGTGCGTTGTCGTCATATAGCTGGACGCTACTGCCATCCTCAAAGGGGATAAACATGCCATTCAGGGCCGGCGTCCAATGAAAGCCGTGGGCGGGCAAATTCAACTCGTCAATGACTTTGGGATGCAACAGGCCGGCCAGATACGCGCACGGCGACATGTGCACGCCGGGCCAGGCTTCCTCCATGGTGCTTGCGCCGCCGATGCGTTCACGCGCTTCCAACACCAGCACGCGCTTGCCGGCCCGCGCCAGATACGCCGCGCAGGTGAGGCCGTTGTGGCCGGCCCCAATCACGATGACATCCCAGGTACGTTGGGCCAGTTCACGAATGGGTGCGGGTAAACCCACGAGGCCGAGCGTTGATGTTGCAGAGGCGGTTGGGGAGGACATACTTGCGAGTATAGCGAAGGGTTCGCGTGAGATGTCAGACGGGATGTATTCGCCAAAAGTTCACCATGCGCAGGGGTCGCGCACCACAGCGGATGAAATCACGGTCTATTTCAAGGGAGGGGCATGCGCCGAGGTAGGGGCGCAGCATGCTGCGCCCCTACAAAACTCTATTCGTAGACCACCAGCCCGGTGCGGCGCTTGTTCACCCAATCCCAGTCGATCTCGGCACCCAGCCCCGGCCCCTGTGGAATAGGCACATGACCCTTGTCGTCGATGGCTTCGAGCGAATCGATATAGCCATCTTTGTAGAGATGCGCGTCGTGGCTGGCCGGCGCGTTGGGGTGGAGCAGACCCATCTCATAGTAGTTGGTGTTGCGGATCGAGGCCATGCACTGGCGCTGGGCCGGCCCTGGCCCGTGCAGCTCAATGTCGAGGCCCAGCGCTTCACACGCGTGGGCCACCTTCATCATGCCGGTGATGCCGTCGTAGCCCACATCGCCGCGCACAAAGTCGGTGGCATCGGCCAAAGCAAAGTCGATGTGCGGCTCCAACGAGCGCACGTGCTCGGTTTGCAGCAGCGGCGTGCGAATGAGCTGGCGCAGCTTGCGGTGGGCAAATTGCGAGGTGCCGCCGTCGCGATAGGGATCTTCGTACCAGAAGAACTTGGCCTCATCGCACACCCGGCCGACCTTGAGCGCATCGCCAAAGGTGATGTATTCGCAGGCCGGGTCGAGCATCAAATCCATTTTGTCGCCGACGCGCTTGCCCACGGCCCGCACTGTGGCGGCCTCCTGCGCAATGGGCGCGCGGCCCCAGCCGTGAATCTTGAAAGCGGGATAGCCCAGCGCCAGACATTGCTCGGCAAAATCGGCATAGGCCTCGGGCGTGGACAGGCCACCTTGAGCCACATGATCGCCGTGATAGGTGCTGGCATAGCACGGCACGCTCTCCTTGTAACCGCCCAGCAACTTGTAGATGGGCACGTTGAAATACTTGCCGGCCAGGTCCCACAGCGCAATGTCGATGGGAGCCAGGCCGATGCGCGCCACCTGCCGCAGGGCGCGGTTCACATCGGTGTAGATGCGCTCGCGCTCAAGGGCATTGCGGCCCAGCAGGTAGTGTTTGAAGCGCGGCAGTGTGGCGTAGTCGGTGTCGCTGCCGCCGGCATATTCGCCAATCACCCCCACATCGGTGAAGATGCGCAGAATGTGACTGCTGGCTTCAATTTTGTTGCCGGGCGAGTAGACCATGTTGAAGCCGTTGTAGTCGGTGCCGAGATTGTCCAGCGTATAGCTGTAGGTGTGAATTTCGATTCGCGTAATTTTAGGATCGGCCATTAGTTGTTGCCTCCAGGCCTTCCTATTTTGGTCCGATTTGATGTGCGCACAACTTGCGGCAGAGGCTGGCACACTTCACAATGGGAAGCGCAAGACTCAAGAGTCTTGAGTCTAGAGTCTAGAGTCTTGCGCTTCCCATGAAAACATCCTCAAAGATTCCGTCTACAACCTTGACGGCCCAACAGCTCAACCGCGCCACCCTGGCCCGCCAAATGTTGCTGGCGCGTGAAACGCGTTCCGTGGTCAGTGCGGTGGAGCAATTGGCCGGTCTGCAAGCTCAATTGGCGCGACCGCCGTTTGTGGGCCTGTGGTCGCGGCTTGAAGGCTATAGACGTCAGGATCTCCTCGACGCACTGCATGACCGCAGCCTGGTGCGTGTAACGGCCATGCGCGGCACCTTGCATCTGATGAGCGCGGCTGACTACATCTCGCTGCGTAGCGCGCTTCAACCGGCGCTCGATCGTGGCATGCAGGTCATCCAAGGTCGACCGGTGGTTGATGATCTGGATGCGCTGCATGCCGACGCGCGCGAATTCTTTGCCGCCAAGACCAGCACCTTTGATCGGCTGCGAATTTATTTCAAAGAAAAATATCCTGAGGCGGATGAACGCGCCATGGCCTATGTGATCCGCATGCGGCTGCCGCTGGTGCAAGTGCCGACCCAAACCACGTGGGGCTTCCCAGCCGCCGCCGATTTTGCCCTTGCCGATGACTGGCTCAACCGCTCCATCAACACAACCTCGGCTCCGGCCCACACGCTGGTTCGGCGCTATCTGGCGGCATTCGGCCCCGCCACGCCGACCGATGCGCAAACCTGGTCGGGCCTGCAAGGGTTGCGCGCGGTGTTCGAGGAGCTGCGACCCGAGCTCATCACCTTTCGCGATGAGAACAATAAAGAGCTGTTCGATCTACCAGATGCGCCGCGACCCGCTGCCGACACGCCCGCGCCGGCCCGCTTTCTGCCCGATTTCGACAACCTGGTGCTGGCTCACGCCGACCGCTCGCGCTTCATGGCAGATGAACATCGCGGCCGCCTCGTGACCAAAAATTTGCAAGTGCGCGCCACATTTTGGGTGGAGGGCCGGGTGGCCGGCACCTGGAAAGTGGAGCGCAAAAAGAAAGCGGCGGTGTTGGTGCTGGAGCCATTTGTGCCGTTGGCCAAACAGACACTGGCCGCTTTGGAATCAGAAGGTCTGGCATTGCTACGATTTGTAGAGGAAGACGCGGAGCACTCCAGCGTCGAGGTTCGTGCCGAGGCTGCGTAGAGGCGCGGCTGCACCCCATAGCTAAACGCCATTGCTAGATTTGCGCCCCTTCGTCCTGGATCCAACTCGCTAAAATGGCCGGATGCTCAATCAGTTGCCAGATTTGGTTGTCGTTGCATTTTTTGTCCTTGCCAGCGTGGGGCTGGCCCAGCTCGGCCTGGCCATCTTTCGGCGCATCATTAACGAGCAGGCCATCAGCACCCATAGCACCATTGCCTCCAGCACATTTGGCTTGATTGGATTGTTGTATGCCGTGATTACCGGCTCTCTGGTCGCATCGGGCTGGGCCAGCTTTCGGGATGCCCAAACCAGTGTGGTTCAAGAGAGCAACGCCCTGGGCGATATGTTGCGCGCGGCCAATGCCTTCAACGAGCCAACCCGAAGCACCTTGCAGCGAAAACTGCTGGGGTATGCCGAAAACGTCGTCAGCGTGGAATGGCCCTTGTTGCGTCGGGGCGATGCAGTGGAATTGGCCAGTCCTGCCTACGAAGACCTATGGACAACCTACATCGCGATTACGCCGACCAATGCTCACGAGGACACGTTCTACTCGACCTCGATTTCGCGGCTGGTCGATCTGGGCGACGAGCGGCGCACCCGGCTGGTGGTGGCCGATAGCACGTTCTCGCCAGAGCTGTGGGTGCTATTCATCGGCGGCGGCATGATCGCGATTTTCTTCACCTACTTCTTCGCCCCCAAACGCTCACGCTATCACCTGCTCCTGCTCAGCCTGCTGGCAAGCCTGTTTGGCTTTGTGCTATACCTGTTATTTCAAATTCAAACACCCTATAGCGGCGGCTTCAGCGTGGGCTTCGAACCCTTTACCAAGCTGATTAGCTTGTGGGGGCCGAGGGTGTTGCCGTGATGGACTTGACGGAAAAAGCAGGACGGCCGGAAGTGAACTTCCAGCCGTCCTTTTTCATGATCCGCGTAGGACTTGAACCTACAACCAATTGATTAAGAGTCAACTGCTCTGCCAATTGAGCTAGCGGACCATCTGCTGTTTCCGGCACCCACTTGTGGTCAGCGCCGGCCTCACATTCTACAATCTCCCTGACGAGATTTCAAGGGATTCGAGATCAAATTTTGCAGTGGCACATTCTGAGATGGCGCATCGCTGCAAATTTACATGGGCGCAGCAATCTGCGCCCATACCTCGGCCCAGATTGTCCCTGCGCATTCCTTCATCTGGTGCAATTTACGTATTGCTGTTCTTCTTGCGCTTGGCCTGTTCAATCGCGGCATTGATGCGCGCCGTAATCCGATCCCCACGCCGTTTGTAGCCCAGTTCCTGATACACCTCGGCAAACAGCTCTTCGTCATCGCGCAACTGGCCATCGGATTGCACCCACTGCACAATCGACACCAGTTGCGCCAGGGTGTAGTTGTCGATGGGCCGGCCATCGGGCTGGATCGTTTTGGGCCGGCGCTGTGATAGCGCATTCACCACGACCGGCATCTCCTTGGGCAACATGACCACGGCCGGCGCAACCGTGATCGGATGAACATTCACCGGCAGCTTGGGCTGTCGCTCGGCGGCTACGGCCTCGTGATACGCCGCCACAACCCGTTGCACCTCGGCCTCGCGATCATTGAACCAATCGGTGGACCAGATGCGTTGGAAGCGCCAGCCCAGTGAGGTGAGCACCTGTTGCCGCAGCCGGTCGCGGTCTCGTGCCGTTGGCGCCGAATGATAGGTCGCGCCGTCGCACTCGATGGCCAGCACAAACCGGCCGGGTTCATCCGGATGCTGCACGGCAAAATCGATCCGATAGCTCGACACACCCCACTGCGGAATGAGCTTTAAGCCCTTTGCCGTCAGGGCACGATACACATCGGCCTCAAATGGATTCTCGGGCTGGCCATGCCCGTTTTCACTGCGCGAGAGCATCCGCCCATGGCTGGCCGCATATTCCAGATACAGCCGCAGCAACTCCACACCTCGACCTTTTGCACGGCTGGGGTCCATGTCGTGGTGGCTGAACGACGACACCAGTGTCAGGCGGGATCGCGCCCGCGTCACGGCCACATTCAAGCGCCGCTCGCCGCCTTGATTGTTCAAAGGGCCGAAGCGATACGGCAGACGGCCATCGGCTGCTTTGCCGTAGCCGATTGAAATGATGATGGCGTCGCGCTCATCGCCCTGCACCCGCTCCAGGTTTTTGACAAAAAATCGCTCCGGCAGGTTCAAATCGAAGAACGCCTCAAGATCCGGATGCTGGGCCAATTGAAGGTCTAGCGCTTTCTGAATTCGATCCGCATGAGCAATGCCCATGGTGATGACGCCCAGGGTCTCACGAGGCCGCGTGCGGGCATGCTCCAGCACCAGATCGACTACGCGGTTCACCTCGGCCGACACGCTGTTGAGCTCGCCATCGCTTGGAAATGGATCGTCCACCAGCACATGCGAGATGGCGGCTCCGGTGTGTGCGCCAGGAAACGTCACCATGCGATCCTGGTAGATGTGCCGATTTGAAAACGCAATCAGCGATTCGTCTTTGCTGCGGTAATGCCAATCGAGCGACCACGCATCACTGATGCCGGCCATCAGGTCCAGCACGCTCTCGTAGCCCTGCACGGCGCTGTCCTCGTCCTCGTTCTCGTCATCGCCGGCACCTGACGCAAAAAATGTGGTCGGCGGCAACTGGTTGCGGTCGCCAGCCACCACCACGTGCTCGGCACGCATGATGGCCGGCACAGCATCCTCGGGCAAAATCTGGCTGGCCTCGTCAAAAATCACGATATCAAAATAACGCTGGTCGGCCTTGAGCAACTGGCTGATCGAGAGTGGGCTGGCCATCCAGCACGGGAAGATGGCCGTGAGCACGTTGGGGGCCTGAGCCAGCAGATCGCGCAGCGGCATGCGCCGGCGCTTGCGTTGGATCTGGCTTTTGACCAGCGCGTTCTCCTCCGGAAAGTCATTGCGCACCCGCAGGGCCATCTCGGCGTGCACGCGCTTCACCCGTTGCACCGCCAACGCCGTGCGAGTGTGATCCAGCTGCTTGAACTCGTCCACAATCTTCTGGTGCGTCTCGCCACGAAATGCGCCCAACGTCGGCACCTGCATCCACACCTGCTCCAGATGCGAACGCCATAACGCATAGTCAAATGCCGGGGCCCACTCTGTGGCCGGCTTGTTGGTTTTGGCAAATGTGGCCAGCAACGGAGCCAGCTTGTAGGTGCTCAACTCGCGTTGCACCTGCCGCACGCGCAATAGTTGGCGCGGCGAGGTCGTGTCATTGGCCAGCGCCGCCACCCACGCCTCCAGCTCATCCAACGGCATTGTCAACACCGGCTTGCCAGGCAGATAACGCTGCAGCTCACCCATCGGGGCCAGCTCCACCGCACATTGGTGCAACGCGCGCTGCTCGGCCATTTGCTGCGGTAGCGAGCCATCCTGGCTGAGCCCGCGCCAGCCCAGCAACACGGCCCGCAATTTGGTGGCATCGGTGCGCAGTTGAGTCTCATCGGCCGGCTCCAGGCGCATGGCGCGCAAAGTCTTCACCGCGTTTCGGTAGCCGCTGCGGGTCAGCTTGGCCAACAATCGTTTGGCCGCGTTGGTCACCGGCGTCAACTCGGCTGCGAATTCCTCCAGCGGCTGTTCGAAGATGCCTGAGTTGTAGCGCAGGAACGCCTCGCACACCTCATCCAGCAACTCACTCAGTGCAATGGCATCCTTGATCGTCTCGGGCCGCTGCAACGGCACCTGCTCGCAAATCCCATCCAGCGCCTGGCGCAGCCGCGGCAACACATCGGCATGCAGCGTGTTCACCCGATCCAGCGTCTCGCTCAACTCAGTGCCATTGCTGATGCTGGCTTTGGTCCACGGCGAGGGATCGGTTTCGAGCAACAGGCCGGCAAACCCAGCACTTTCGGCCAGCAGATCCTGAATGTGTTGCACAGCTTCGGGGGTGAAGCGCTCCAGATCATCGCCCCGAAAACGCACCGGCGTGGCGGCCTCCGGCGGCAACTGCATCAGCCGGCCCTGCAGGTCATAGGCGCTTAGGCCGAGCGGCTGGCGCTTGTGATGCAACACATCCACATGCATGTTGAGCTTGCTGCGCCGGTTGTGAAACTGCTCGTGCGGTTGGGTCGCGTTCACGGCCGGCACTTCGCGCATGGCCGAGAGTGCATTCGTGATGTGCTCGTAAATCTGGCGCGAGGACACATCGGCCCCGTGCAAATCCAGCACCAGATGATCGAGGCCGACGCGCTTGAGCCGGTCGTAGACCACTTGCAGCGCGGCTCGCTTCTCGGCCACGAACAACACCCGTTTGCCCTGCGCGGCCAGCGTCGCAATCATGTTGACGATGGTCTGGCTTTTGCCGGTGCCGGGCGGCCCCTGAATCACCCCATCTTGCAACCGCGCCACGGCGGCGATGACGCGCTGCTGGCTGCTGTCGGCGTCCAACACCATGAATTCCTGATCGGGCTTTGTGGCATCCAGCTCCTCAAACGAGATGTCCTGGTGCGCGGTTTGCAGGGCCACCCGCGCCGGCACATCACCGGCCATGGCCGCCAAAATGGAGTGGCTGGCAATCTGGTTCGCGCCGGCCTGAATATCGCGCACCATCGCCATCTTTTGGAACGAAAAGTTGCTGAGCACGGCCGCGTCCTCGATCTTGAAACCCTCGATGCGCCGGGCCGCCTCGCGCAGGCGATTGAACACAGTCGCCAGATCGGCCAGCAGATCCGAGTTCGCCTCAACCTCGGCATCGGCGTTAGCATCGGCCAAATCGCGCTCATCAAACAACCCCGCCAACAGCGCCTCGGCTGAGACGCGGCAACCAAATTCGCTCTCCAGCACATGCAACAGGGCCAGGTTGATCTGCGGCGGGCCGATGCGTTGCACGTTGGGCGGCAGGCCTTTGGGATCGAGCCGCACCGGCAACAACAGCACAGCCGAACGCGCCGGCCGGCCCTTATCCTCGGCCGGCCATGCCGCCATTCCCAGCGCCATATACAGGGTTTGCAAGCCCTTTTCTTCCAGGTTGAGCAGGGCGCGTTTGAACACACCGGCCGTGCGGTCGCGCACCTCGCTGGCCGGCATGTCGGGGCGCAAGGCACTGAGCGAGACCTTGTTGCCGTCCAGCAACGCCTCTACAGTTTTGGAATCGGCCCCGCTCAGGTCCAGCGCGCCGGTTTTGCTGTCGCGGAAATACAACAGGTTGTTGCGGCGCGACAGGTCCATTAGCCGCTCCACCCATTTTTTGCGGGCCGCGTCGATGAGGTCGGTAGTGGTTGATGCCTGTGTCATGTGTTCTTGGTGTTAATCGATGGGGTTGCTGAATGTTACGCCGGCCGCTGCCAATTCACGCTCACGCCTTCCCCTACGGAAATCCCTCGTGAAACAATGGGAACACCAGCCAAATTCATGGTCTTACGCTTTCGCCGGAAACACCAGCGTCCCATGCACCAGCGCATGCTCAAACAAGCCGGCGCAATACTCCACAAATTTGGCCAGATACACGCGCTCGCGGCGTGCCACGTAGTTTAGCTTCCATAGATAGCGGCCCATTTGCAGCGTGGTCAGGTCGCCGTCTGGCCAGGCCAGGTGTTGGGTGTAGCCGCGTTGGAACGCCGCCAACAGCGTCTCATAGCGCTCGTTGCCCACCACTTCCAGCAGGTCGAGCATGGCCATGGCAATGTCGTGCAGGCGGTAGCCCCAGATGGTGTCCTCAAAATCGAAGGGACACAGTTGGCCCTTGTAGACCTTGATATTCTCGTGCCACAAATCGCAGTGGATGACGCGCAGGTCGGCCGGATCGATGCTGGCATAGGCCGCATCCACCTTCTCGCGCACCTGTTGCAGGATGGCAAGTGAGTGCGGTGTGAACGCGTCCTGCTGAGCCGCATCAAACAACACATCCGGCTCGCCGCGCGCAAACATGCGGTCGAACCGGCGCGCCGCAAACTCGACCGGCGGCTGCCACGCCGCGCCGTGAATGTGCATGCGTCCAAACAAATTGCCCATCTTCACGAGGTTGGCTTTGGTCAGCAGTTCCTTGTCGAGTACTTCACCCGGCAACCAACTCATCAGGGTGGCATAGCGCGATTCGGGCACGCCATCCACTTGAGCCGTCACCACGGCCTCGCCATTTTTGGCGCGCACCATGTGCGGAACGCAAATATCGGTATCGCGCGTCAACGCCTCCAGCCACAGCGCCTCGGCTTGTAGATCACTCAGCGAGCGCCAACCTGGCGCGGCCAGGCGCAGGGCGAAATGGTGGCCGTCTTCGCTGTCGATGCGGTAGATGAGATTGGTGGAGTCGCCGACGCGGGTGCAACGCTGCACGATCACGTCATAGTGTGCCAGGGCCGACTGGGCCAGCGTTTGCATGCGCCGGCGCTGGTCTTGGGGTGTCAGGGTTGCAAAATCTTTTAGCATAGGGCGCGACTTAGACCCTTCGGGTGGCGCATGTAGGCACGAATTGGCCAAGGTTCGATATGCGCCACCCGAAGGGTCTTCGACTCAATTCGCCGAGGCCGTGATTGGCGCGGGCCGTTCCAGCCGCTCGGCCATGGTGTTGCTGGCGGCTTCGTGGGCGTGCACCAGTTTGTAATACAGGCCGTGTTGTTCAATCAGCTCGGCGTGCGAGCCCATCTCGGCGATCTGGCCGTCGCGCATCACCAGAATCACATCGGCGTTGCGCACCGTGCTGAGCCGGTGGGCGATGATGAAGGCGGTGCGGCCCTTGAGCAGCACGCCCAGCGCCTCC
>JBBQST010000107.1:0-10803 GCA_038213625.1 Thermoflexales bacterium | reverse complement strand
TTGCTTCTCCTTTCGCCTTTTGCCTTCTCCCTTTTGCCTTTATCCAATGGCTTCTGCAAGAGAAATCAGCCGCCGCATTCGAAGCGTTCGAAACGTCCAGCAAATTACCAAGGCGCTGGAGAGCGTGGCCGCGGCCAAAGTCCGCCGCGCTCAGGAACTGGTCGAGGCGACCCGGCCCTATTCCATCAAAGCCCGCGATTTGCTGGCCAGCATTGCCTCGTTGAGCGGCGGTGAGACCAAACATCCGTTGCTCACCCAGCGCGACACTGTGAAATCCGCCACCATTATCCTGGTCTCGGCCGATCGCGGCCTAGCCGGTGCGTATAACTCCAACGTGGCACGGGTGGCATTTAATTTTGCCCGCGATTTTGGCAAGCCCGTCAACTACGTCACCATCGGCAAAAAGGGCCGCGATTTCATTTATCGCCGCGGTGGCAAAATTCTGGGCGATTTTAGCAACCTGCCCAGCAAGCCCACGCTGCTCGATACGACCCCGGCCACCCGGCTGGTGATCGATGAGTTCCTGGCCGGCAACACCGACGAAGTGCACCTGGTCTTCACCGAATACATCTCCAGCACCCAGCAAAAGCCGATTGTCAAGCGCTTGTTGCCGCTGACCCGCGAAGATGTTGCGCCGGATGCGGCGCCAGACGGCGCTCATGGCAAGGGACCGAAGCCGGCTTACGATTTTGAGCCTGGCCCGGCCGAGATTCTGAACACACTGTTGCCGCGCCTGACCGAGTTGCAGGTGTATCAGGCCGTGTTGGAATCGCTGGCCAGCTTCTTTACAGCCCAGCGCATCGCCATGCGCAACGCCACGGAGAATGCCAGCGACCTGATCGTGGAATACACCCTGAGTAAAAACAAGGCCCGCCAGGCAGGCATTACCAACGAGTTGTTGGACATTGCCGGCGGTGCCGAGGCCCTGCGCCAAGTCCTTGCCGCAAAGTAGGCTTAACGTCCTGATTGCGTAGACGAGCTGGCGGACTTCTAGAGATTCACACTCATATTTCGCGATTAGACTCAATCCCGCGAGTTGAAAAGCTCGCGGGATTTTTTTATGACTAAGGGGTGTTCCGATGAAGACGAAACAAACTAAACGCTGGCTTTTGCGCGCATTTACAGCCCGCAATCTGGCTGCGCTGGTCACGGCCGTGGCCTTATCGGCGTGTGTTGCACAAACCGCCAGACCCGGCCAGGCCGAACCGCCCACCGCCACACCCGACGCATGGCAGCGGGCTCAGCGCGCGGCACAGACTCCGGTAGCGGGTACAGCCGCCGGGACCGCCGTCGCCACACCCAGCGCCAATGCCATTGCCGATGCCATCGGCGCCAATAGTGCCTCATTGGCCCAGGCATTGTCGTTGGTGCCAGATACGGTTGAATTGGTCACGTTCACCGACTGGGCGCGGGTCAAGCAAAGCGCCGATGCCGGCGACGTGACCAGCCAGAGCGACGAAACCCAGCAGGCCGATCTGGTGAAGTGGTTGAAGGAGCAGACGCCATTTGCCGCGTATGGCTTTACCCAAATCAGCACCCACGCCAGCGATTGGGGTTGGAACAGCCTGGATGTGGTGTGGGAAGTGGCGACACGCGTGGGCGACAACCCCGTCTACGTGCTCAAGCTGCGCGATGACCTCGATCTGGATGCGATCTACAACCATTTCACCGACCGCAAATTCCAGCGCTTTACGTATCAGGGTGCCACGGTATTTGCCTTCAACAGCGGCATGCCCGGCGCTGGCGGTGCCGATTGGACCACCACCACCCAACGCTCCATTTACACCACCGGCGTGCTCGAAGACCAAAAGGTATTGATCATGTCGTATCAGCCGCGCAATGTGCAGGCAATCCTGGATTTGAATGCGGGATTGGCAAAATCCCTGGGTGAGAGTGACGAGATCAAGTCCACCTCGGCCGTTCTGGCAGAGAAGCCCAGTGTGTTCATGGCCAAAGCCTCATTTACCTGCAAGTCGCTGGACGCCTGGGCCAAAGACCTCGGCATCACCGGCGACGCCATCGGCCGGTTCAAAGAAACTTTTAGCACCGAGCCGGTGCACGCCTACTCCGTATTTGGCATGGGCTATGCGCATGAGGGCGACACCGTGGTCGGCACCGTGGTGATGCACTACGAGAAGGCCGAAGACGCCAAAGCCGACCAGGCCGCGCGCGAGAACGATCTCAAACAGGGCATGAGCCTGAACAACGGCCAGCCCTATACCTCTCTATTGACCCTGGATAGCGTGACCGTGCAGGGTAACGATCTGGTGTTGCAGGTGTTGCCGGTCAATAACTCGCCCAAAACGCTGTGGAGCATGATCACGCGCCAGGACATGGCCTACGCGCGCTGCCCCCAGGCCATCGAGCCGCGGCCAAGCAGCCAGGGCTAGATTCACGATTAAGACTCTTGGGGTGGCGCAAATGAAATCAAGACGCACGTATGTGTTCATGCGCCATTCCCAAGGCTCTGGCTTGTGCACACCGCTAAAACAACAGACATGACCATCGCAATCCGCCGCGCCGTGGACACTGATCTTGAAGGATTTCGCGAGCTGCGTTTGCAGGCACTTTACGACCATCCCGAGGCCTACTCGGCCGACTACGAAGCGTATCTCCAATGGCCTCCGGCGCAGTGGCAGGAACGGCTGTGTGCCAACCCCATTTACTTTGCAGTCGATGAGGCCGCTGCTGATGCGAAAGGCGGGTTGGTGGGCATGGCCGGCATCTTTCCCGGCAACACGTCCAAAATCAAACACCGCGCCACCATCTGGGGCGTGTATGTGCGGCCAACCCATCGCGGCCACGGCCTGGCGCGCCAACTCGTGCTGGCCTGTGTCGATTGGGCACAACAGCAATCGTTGCGCCTGGTCACGTTGTCCGCCCTCACCAGTAACACGGCCGCCGTGAACTGCTACAAACGCTGCGGCTTCACCCTCTGTGGGGTAGAGCCCGACGGCATCTACACCCATGGCGTCTACTACGACGAATTCACCATGATCAAATGGCTCTAGTCGAAGAGAAGGCAAAAGGCAAAAGGCAGAAGGCAAAATACGGAACTCGCCTTTTTCCTTCCCTTTTCCCTTCTGCCTTTTGCCTTTTGCCTTCCATCATTTTGTTTCTGTCCCTCTCGCTACATCAACTCGACCTGCCCGGCCTGTATTATGACGAAGGGTTCGACCTGACGCCGATGTTGAGCGTGATGCACGGCGAGCCGGTTGAGCTGTTGCGCGGCGTGGGCGTGTCGCTGTTTGGCCGCACTTATCCGGTCATGCGCATGGACTACATGGGCAGCCTGAACGGCTATCTGACCCTGCCGTTTATGGCCGTGCTGGGGCCGGGCTATCTGGCCTCACGGTTGGAGCCGCTGGTCTTCTCGCTGATCACGTTGGTGCTGGCCTGGGTGCTGGCGCGGCGCTGGTTTGGCGACAAGGTGGCCGCGATTACGGCGCTACTGCTCAGTGTCAGTCCCTCCTTCATCTGGTTCACCCGCCAGGGCATCACGGTTACGAGTGTGATGACGGTGTTTGCACTGGGATCGTGGATTGTGCTGGATGTGTGGCGGAGGCGGACGGGAGACGGAGCGGCTCAGAAGCCGAGACGGAGCACGACGGACGGCAAATCCGTCTCCCATCTCCCGTCAGCCGTCCTTCTGCCGCTCCTCGCCGGCCTCTTGCTCGGCCTTGGCTTGTGGGCCAAGATTGTGTTTGTGTGGTGGCTGGTATTAACGGTCGTGGTTGGCGGCGTGTGGTTAGTGAGCCGATGGCGAACGTGGAGAAGAGACGGCGGACGGGAGACGGGAGACGGAGCCAGCCGTCTTCCGTCGCGGCTTCTGAGCCGCTCCGTCTCCCGTCTCTTCCTCCCCGCCCTCTTTCTGTTCCTCGGCTTCCTCATCGGCGCGGCCCCATTCATTTACTACAACCTGGCCGGCCTGGCGCAGGGGCAACCGCCGGCCACATTCAACCTGCTGTTTCGCGCTTTGCTGAACCCCACAGAATACGCCGTCAGCAACAGCAATTTCTGGGCCAATCTAGACAAGCGATTTCAGGATTTTGCGGTATTCCTCAACGGCAGCTACTTCTGGTATCTGGCCAATGTGCCGTATGGCAATGTATTTGCGGTGCCGACGTTTGTGGGCAGCGTGCTCATCGGCGCTGCACTGGTCTGGCCGCGTGCCCGCGAGCGCGGCAAGTGGCTGGCCGTGCTGCTGTGCGTGGCGATCTACCTGCCCATGAGCTCGTTTACCGTGAGCGATTTGTGGGCCACTCACTTTTTTATGCTGTTGCCGCTGCCACAAATGCTGATGGCGTGCGCGGCTGTGTGGTTGGGCGAGGCCGTTGTGAGTGGGGTGACGCGACTCATCGAGCGAAGCCAGGCACAGCGGCCAGATATGCAGAGGTGGTTACAGCCCGTTGCCAGCTTTGGAATCGCGGCCTTGTTGTTGGCCCCTGCCTTCTCGCGCGATGTTTGGGTGAACCAGCAGTATCACGCGGCGCTGGCCCAGACCGGTGGGGC
This sequence comes from Thermoflexales bacterium, assembly GCA_038213625.1. Classification (GTDB taxonomy): domain Bacteria; phylum Chloroflexota; class Anaerolineae; order J036; family Brachytrichaceae; genus JANMVQ01. The sequence continues at coordinate 6,291 of JBBQST010000107.1, read as the reverse complement.
AGGCCGGTTTTCGGACGCGGTGTATAAGCTGGCTGCGCAACTGGAGCAAAACCAGGTGGCCGAGCCGATTGCGCTGGATTGGGGCATCAGCCAGCAAATTCGGGTGCTGACCGGCGACCGGGTGCGGCCGCGCGAGGTGTTTGGCTTCACGCCCGAACCCACGGACGAATTTCGCCAGCAGGTGCGCGATTTACTCCAAGATTCCAGCCGTCAATACGTGGTTTTGTGGGCGGGCGATGCCAACTTTGCCGGCTTTGCCGTTTATAATCGACGGAGCGAATTTACGCAGATTGCCAACGCGATGGGCAAACAAGTGGTTGAGACCTTTATTGCGCACGAGCGCAGCGGTTTACCCGTGTATGTCATTCTGCAAGCAAGATAAGACTGAGTGGTTAGTGATTGGTCGTTAGTTATTAGTGATCAGAACAGCGATCCGCCACTAACAACGAATCACTAACCATTAAAAACTAGAGAGTTGTGAGGTTTTTTTAACAATGTCAATGTCGACTATGAGTGGAAACGGCGCCGCGGCAGACGCATCTGTCCCCATCGAAAAAACCGGTACGGTCATTGCAGTGCGCGGCGGTGTGATCGACGTGCAGTTCCCACATGGCTATTTGCCGTCCATCTATGAAGCCCTGGAGATCGACCAGCCCAGCGGCTTGCTCGTGCTCGAAGTTCAGCAGCACATGGGCGCGGATCTGGTCCGCACCGTGGGCATGGACACCACCGACGGCTTGCGCCGTGGTGCTGTGGTTCGAGCCACCGGCGCGCCCATCACAGTGCCAGTTGGCGCAGCCACCCTGGGCCGCATCTTCAATGTGCTGGGCAACGCCATCGACGGCCGTCCCAATCCCCAGACTGATACCAAATACCCCATCCACCGGCCCGCGCCCACCTTTGAAGACCAGAAAGGCAGCGTGGAAATTCTGGAAACCGGCATCAAAGTGATTGACCTGGTCGCCCCCTTCACCAAAGGCGGCAAGACCGGCATCTTCGGCGGCGCCGGCGTGGGCAAGACCGTGACGATTCAGGAACTGATCAACTCGATAGCCAAATTCCACAGCGGCTACTCGGTGTTTGCCGGCGTGGGCGAGCGCACCCGCGAGGGCACCCAGCTGTATCGTGAGATGAACGAGGCCGGCGTGATCGACTCGCTGGTGATGGTGTTCGGCCAGATGAACGAGCCCGCCGGCGTGCGCCTGCGCGTGGCGCTGACCGGCCTGACCATGGCCGAGTACTTCCGCGACGAGGGCCGCGATGTGCTGCTGTTCATCGACAACATTTTTAGATTTGTCATGTCGGGTTCTGAGGTGTCGGCGCTGCTCGGCCGTATGCCGAGCGCAGTGGGTTATCAGCCCACGCTGGCCAGCGAGATGGGCGCGATGCAGGAGCGCATCACCAGCACCAAGCGCGGCTCGATCACGTCGATGCAAGCGGTGTATGTGCCGGCCGACGACTACTCCGACCCGGCTCCCGTGGCCACTTTTGCCCACCTGGACGCCACGGTGAACCTGGAGCGCAGCATTGCCGAGAAAGGCATCTTCCCGGCCGTGGATCCCCTGGCCAGCACCAGCCGCGCCCTCGACCCGAATGTGGTGGGTGACGAGCACTACCGCGTGGCTCGCGAAGTGCAGCGCACCTTGCAGCGCTACAAGGACCTGCAGGACATCATCGCCATTCTGGGCGTGGACGAATTGAGCGAAGACGACAAACTGCTGGTCTCGCGCGCGCGCAAGATGGAGCGCTATCTGGGTCAGCCCATGTTCGTGGCCAAGCCCTTCACCGGCGTGGAAGGCGAATACGTCAAGGTCAAGGACACCGTGGACGGCTTCAACCGCATCCTCAAGGGCGAGCTTGACGAAGTGCCTGAAATCTACTTCCGCCTGAAAGGCTCGATTGACCAGGTGTGGGCCGAGTACGAAGAGGCTCGCAAGCAAGAGCAGAAATAAGAAAGTAAAAAGGCAGAAGGCAAAAGGAAGAAATGAACTGGCGCGTTCACCACACTTCTTACTTCTGCCTTTTTACTTCTTCCTTTCCTAAAAGATATGGCTACTATTCATCTCGAAATTGTTACCAGCGACCGGACGACGTATAGCGGCGACGTGGATATGGTGACCGTGCCTGGGGCCGGCGGCGTGATGGGCATTCTGGCTCACCATGCGCCGGTGCTGAGCACGTTGCGGCCCGGCGAGCTGCGCATCAAAGTCGGCAACGACGTTGAGGAATACGCCATCGGCGGCGGCTTCATCGACATTCACGACAACAAAGTGATTATTCTGGCCGACAGCGCCGAGCGCGCCGATGAAATCGACACGGCCCGGGCCGAGGCCGCGCGCGAGCGGGCGCTGGAATTGCTGAAGAATCCGCCATCCGACAAGGAACAGATGGTGGCCTTGGAAACGTCCCTGCGCCGCAGTTCGGTGCGGGTCAACCTGAGCCGTCGCCGGCACGGCAACCGTTCATCGTCATCGCAAAACGAGCTGCACTAAGCGGGTTCGTGGCCGTGTGTGCCAGCCGCACGCAGGCCATTTCAGGCAATCTTTTATAGAATTTCAACGCGATGGGTGCCCCACTCATCGCGTTGTTTTTGGGCAGGCCCGTGTCGCGTAGCCTATTGCGACCCGTGCCGGAACAGCTTCAATCTCGCAACATCATCGCGACCACGCGCATGCGGATTTACGAACAGGGTAGGATAGTGCTGTCGGCTCTGATGATCGTGTTCGCTTTCTCGGCAGTCCGCGTAACTTTATGAGTATTTTTCGAGCAGATATTGGGATTGACCTCGGCACCGTAAACGTGTTGGTTTACGTGCGCGGCAAAGGCATTGTGATTCAAGAGCCTTCAGTGGTGGCTATTCTGGCGCGTGAAGGCCAGGTGGTCGAAGTGGGCGAAGAAGCGCGCCAGATGTATGGCCGCACCCCCGACGAGATCGAAGTCACCCGCCCCCTGAAAGACGGCGTGATCGCGGACTATCAAGTGACCCAAAAAATGCTGGAGCACTTTGTCCGGCGCGCGCGCGGCTTCACCTTTTTGCCGCCCCGCGTCGTCATTGGCGTGCCGTATGGCGTGACGAGCGTGGAGCGCCGCGCCGTGCGCGAAGCAGCACTGGCAGCCGGAGCCGGCGAGGCTTATTTGTTGCGCGAACCCCTTGCGGCAGCGTTGGGTGCTGGCTTGCCCGTAGATACGGCCACCGGCAATCTGGTGCTCGATATGGGGGGTGGCACAGCCGAGGCCGCTGTGGTGTCCATGAACGGCATCGTGGTGGCGCACTCGGTGCGCGTCGGCGGCATTCGGCTCGACGAGGCGATTCAGAACTTTGTGCGCCGCAAATACAACCTGGCCATCGGTGAACAGACCGCCGAGGACATCAAGATACGCATCGGCAGCGCGGTGCCGCTGGAGCACGACCTGGTGATGCAGGTGCAGGGCCGCGATCAGGTGGCCGGCTTGCCGCGCACGATCGAGGTGACCTCGGGCGAAATTACCGAGGCGTTGCAGGAGCCGCTGGCCCAGATTGTGTCGTGCGTGAAAAGCGTGTTGGAACGCACGCCACCCGAACTGGCCTCCGACATCATCGACCGCGGCATGGCCATGACCGGTGGCACGGCGCTATTGCGCAAGCTGGACGAGTACATGACCAAAGAGACCGGCGTGCCGGCGTATGTAGCCGATGCGCCAATGGCCTGTGTGGCCCTCGGCACCGGGCGTGCGCTGGATCATATTGATGTGCTGCGCCGCACGGAATTCATCAACTGATTTATCCACTTGCTCATTTCTTCATTTGATCATTTAGGGAATTGCGCGGCGAGTGTCAGGTAAATGGATAAATGAACCTATCGTCAAGTCAACAAATCATTTTGGCTTCCGCCTCGCCGCGCCGCCGTGAATTGCTCGGCGCGCTGGGTGTCGAATTTGAAGTGCGGCCCTCAGACGTCAACGAAGACCCACTGCCCGGCGAGACGCCGTTGGAGACGCAGCAGCGGATTACGCGAGACAAAGCCAGAGTGCAGATTTCAGATGTCAGAAGTCAGACTTCAGATAAGACCAATCTGACATCTGAAATCTTTCATCTCCCCATCTCCCCAACCATCATCGCCTGCGACACCACAGTTTTGTTGGACGGCGAGATGTTGAACAAGCCGGCGGATGAAGCTGAGGCGTGGGCGATGTTGCGCAAATTGCGCAATCGCACGCACGAGGTGCAAAGCTGCATCGTGATTCGGCAGGGCGAGGCTGAAACGTTGGATGTGGTGACCTCGCAAGTGGTGATGCGCGATTACAGCGACGAGGACATCGCGGCCTACATTGCCACCGGCGACCCCTTCGATAAGTCTGGCTCCTACGCCGTGCAACTCGAGCAGTTACATCCAGTGGCCGAGATTCGCGGCTGTCCCCTCAACGTGATTGGCCTGGCGCTGTGCCGGTTGGGCGCCCATTTGCCAGCGCTGCCAGATTCGACGCCGGTGTGCCAGGTCTATGTCGGCCGCACCTGCGCCCAGAATCTGGCGACCGAGTGAGTTTTCGACTTACTCAAAAACCGGCCTAATCTCTCCTTAAGCGCCGCATAGTACAATTCTATTTTGTGTGCGAGTAGTAAGGAGAATGAGAAACCAGACACGGTAGCTTACCCAAGTCATGCACTGTCGCTCCGTCGCGTGCTTGTATTGAATGCCACTTATGAGCCGCTGAGTGTCATATCGGTTCCACGCGCGATCCATTTGTTATTGGCCAAGAAAGCAGAGCTTGTTGAGAACTCCGATAAAACGATTCGTAGCGCCAGTTTGAACCTGCCGGTGCCCGTGGTCATCCGGCTGCATTACTACGTCAAAATTCCGCACAATCTGCCGCTGCCCCTCTCGCGGCGCGCGCTGCTCATGCGCGACGACTACACCTGTCAATACTGCGGCATTCAACCCGGCAAAGAGCACCTGACCATGGACCACATTCTGCCCCGCTCACGGGGTGGCAAGACCGAGTGGGAGAACATGGCCACGGCCTGTGCGCCGTGCAACCGCAAAAAAGGCAACCGCACCCCCGAAGAAGCCCACATGAAACTGCGCCGGCCACCCATTCGCCCCCGCTTCTGGAGTGTGGCACTGATGGCGGGGCCGAACAACGACGTGTGGAAGAAGTACCTCCTCACCAAATAGGTCCGTTCCCCAAGCCGTCTCCGGCGACCGCTCAGCCACAGGCGTAGACTAGCGGCATGACAAGCCAGAAAGCAGATCGAGTGTGGCGCGGCATCGCCGTGGTGGTGGGGCTGGGGTTGATTGGGTTCGCGGCCTGGTTCGCACTGCCTGGCACCCGACAGGTTCTCATCACCCAAACCGGCGAGGACACAGCCGGCAGCCAGCTGCGCGCGCTGTGGAACCTGATGCTCGAGCAGGCACGGCCACCGCTTCAACTTGCGCCAGATGCCAGGATTGACTACTTCGACGGCCTCACCGGTGCGCCGGGTGTGAACACGTTTTTGCACCAGGAAGTCGAGGAGAGTAAGCGTGCGCAACAGCTTCAGATGGTCGCGGACGCCGGCTTCCAATGGATTCGTCAGCCGTTCCCCTGGCAGGACATCGAGATTCATGGCAAGGGCGATTTTGAAGATCGGCGCAACCAGCCGGTTCGCAGCGCATGGGCCAAATACGACAATATCGTGGCGTTGGCCGAGCAGCAGCAGCTCAACGTCATTGCGCGGATTGACGCTTCGCCGGAGTGGGCGCGCAAGGGCTTTGCCGATCTGGGCACGCAGGGGCCGCCGGCCGACCTCAACGACTTTGCTGATTTTGTGGGCGCGGTGGTCTCGCGCTACAAGGGCCGCATTCGCTATTACCAGATTTGGAACGAGCCGAATATTTACCCGGAATGGGGCAACCAGCGCAGCAACCCCGAAGACTATGCGCGCATGTTGTGTCTGGCCTATCAAAAGGCAAGATCGATTGATCCCCATGTCGTGATCGTGGCCGCGGCCCTGGCGCCAACGATTTCACAAGATGGTGGCGGCTTCCCCGGCGGCGGCCTCAACGACTTGGTATTTTTGCAGCGCATGTATGCCGCCGGTGCCGGCGCATGCTTCGATGTGGCCGCGGCGCAGGGTTATGGCTTGTTCAGCGGGCCGGACGACCATCGCACCAGCCCGCTGCAAACCAATATCGCCCGGCACGTGCTGATGCGCGACATCATGGTGCGCAACGGCGACGCGCGCAAACCGATCTGGCTGGCCGAGGTGAACTGGAACGCGCTGCCGGCCGACCCCAACAGTGTGCCCGGCGGCATCAGTGACTACGGCCGCTA
>JBBQST010000106.1:0-10813 GCA_038213625.1 Thermoflexales bacterium | reverse complement strand
ATCGATCCAGCCATAGCACAGCGCCACATCCAGCGTTTCGGCATAGGTGGTGGATTGCATGCCCGAGCCTTTCTTGGCCAGCCACACCCACACCCCCGGCGAGGCCGCGTGATGCTGCTCCAGCCACCCGGCCCAATCGGCTGGCGTCTCAAACAACACGATGTCCAGTTCCGGTGCCGGTTTGCTGATGGTCTTGGTCATGCCGCTCTCGTCTCTCTTTACTGACTACTGGCTACTGACGACTTGCTACTCTCCCCAAAAAATCATTGATCGCCAGCAGTAATTCGTCCAGTTCGGCCTCGGTGGTGTCGGCCATGTGCGCGATTCGAAACGTCTTGCCCTTGAGGGTGCCGTAGCCGTCGGCCAGGCTCATCCCGCGACCCGCCAAAAACTTGTTCAACGCACCCACATCGATCTGGCGCAGATTGCTGACCACGGTGACGGTTTGTGAGGCGTGACCCGGTGCCGCAAACAGACCAAAGCCCATCTCGGTGGCCCAATCTTGGGTGCGTTTGGCCAGGTTGGCGTGTCGCGCAAATCGGTTGTCCAGGCCCTCGGTCATCATGTCGTCGAGTTGCTGATCCAGCGCATACAGCAGCGAGATGGCCGGCGTGCTGGGCGTATTGTTCTTTTTGAGGAAGGCTTCCAGCTCGATGAAATCGAAGTAATAGCCGCGATTTTTGATCGTTTTAGCCTTCTCCAGCGCGCGATCGCTCACAGCGGCAAATGAGAGACCGGGCGGCAGACCAAAGCATTTTTGCGACGAGGTCAATAGCACGTCCAGGCCCAACTGGTCGAATTCAATTTTGTCGCCGGCCAGCGAACTGACTGCGTCCACCAGTATTAACGTGTCGGGCGAGAGTTCCTTCACCACGGCCACGATCTCGGCCAGCGGATTGCGCACGCCGGTGCTGGTCTCGTTGTGGACGATGGCGATGGCATCGAACGGCGCGCCATGCGCTTGCTGATGTGCTTCGAGGGCCGCGCGCACCTGCTCAGGGGTAATGGCCTGGCCGCGCTCCACACTGATCACGGTGGTGGCTTTGCCGTTGCGCTCGAATACATCGGCCCAGCGCTCGCTGAAATCGCCGCACACTGTGGCCAGGACACCTCGCGCAGGATCGTCCGAGACGCAGTTGCGAGCCGCGGCCTCCCACAATCCGGTGCCGGATGAGGCACTGACATACACACGCTGCCGGGTGAAGAACACCTGGCGCAGCTTGGTCTGAATGCGCGCGAACAACTCCTCGAAGGGCTTGCCGCGATGGCCGATCATCCAGTGGGCCTGGGCTTCAAGAATTTCTTTGCGAACCTCGACGGGTCCGGGGTTAAACAATTTGATGTGAGCGTCAGTCGTTGTCATGTTGGTATTACCTGCCGTGGCACACGTGGATTTTTGCATTGAAAGCCGGCGTGCGAACAGCGCGGCGGATTATAGCGAGGGTGACTGCTCAGGCGAATGATAAAAAAACAGCGGCACACAGATTGATCTGTGTGCCGCTGTTGTGCCTGTAGAAGTTGAATCGATTCCAGGGCCGCAAAGTAAAAGAATTGCTTTTACATCAATACGCTTCCACCTCGTTGACGACGGCGTGCCATGAGTACGAGCTGTTGGTGCGAACCTGCCCGGTGATGCGCACGCCGCGCACGTTGGCCAGGGTGGGGCCGCTCATGGTGTAAGTGGCATTGCACGCGCTCAGGCTGACGTAGGGATAGGCCGGCGTCACAGTCCACCCAGATGCATCCTGCCAGGTCACGCCATCCAGCGAGTATTGTGCGCGCAGGTTGGCCATAAAGTAGCCATTGGCGAGCAGCAGGTTGGTGCTGTCGCACGCACCGTTGCGGAACTTCACGCTATTCAGGGTGCGCGCGCTCGGCCACACCACACCAGCCGCTTCCCAGGCATTGGCAATGTCATCGCCGCTGCCGCGCAGGTTTACATTCACCACCAGGTTGCCATCGTTCAGCCGCGTGTCGGCGGCGCGATTGGCGTTGCTGTTGGCGGCCAGGTTGCGGTTCCAGCGATAGGCAATGCCACTGGTGGCCTGGTTGCCGCCTGAGGTTGGGCTGGGCACCGGCGTATTTGTGGCACCCGGCACCGGTGTGTTGGTCGGTGTCGCTGTTGGGGCAGACGTCGGTGTCGCGTTCGGTGTCACCGTTGGTGACACGGGTCCACAGCTCGCACTCGCCTGCACTTCATTGACATTGGCATGCCACGAGAACAAGGCCGAGGTGCGCACCTGTCCCACCACCCGCACGCCCAGCACGTTGCTCAGGCTGCCGGTGAAGGTGTACCACTTGCTGGTTGCGGAGATGTTGTTGCCGACATAGGCCGGCGCAATTGGCAGGCCACTGTCGATCCAGGTCACGCCGTTGATGGTGGATTGCAGCTTCACGTTGGCGCTGAATTCGCCGTTGGCCAGTTGATTGTTGGCGCTGTCGGCCGCGCCGTTGTAGAACGACATCGCGCTCAGACTGCGAGGTGTGCTCCAGATCACACCGGCGGCTTGCCACGCATTCACCACATCATCACCACTGCCGCGCAGGTTCACATTCACGGCGATGTTGCCGTCCTTGAGCCGAGCTTCGACGGTTTGGTTGGTGTTAGCCGCGCTGCTCGACATGCCCCACCAGCGATAGGTGATCCCGGCTGGGGCGACATTGGCCGGCACACACGTGGTCGCGGTGGGGGTTGGCGTCGGCAGCACAGGCGTATTGGTTGGCGTGTCAGTGGCCGTCGCGGTGGGCGGCGCGGGCGTGTTGGTCGGGGTGTCGGTGGGTGTCGCAGTCGGCGGCATAGGTGTATTCGTTGGGGTGTCGGTGGGTGTCGCGGTGGGCGGCACGGGCGTGTTGGTCGGGGTGTCAGTGGGTGTCGCGGTGGGTGTCGCTGTGGGTGTTCCGCCAGCCAGGTTGAGACCGATCACGATCGGATCGTGATCAGACGAGCGGAAGGCATCCGGCGCATACAGGCTATTGATCTGGCCGGCTGACTTGAAGTTGGTGTTGTAGTCCAGCACCGTTGGCTCGTCGGCACTTATGTGCCACTCGGTCACGCCGGTCACCTGTCCATTCAGGTTGGGTGTGACCAGGGCATTGTCGAGGTAGCCCCACTGGCCGTCGAACGCATACGAATACGCGTCGGGGCCGATGCGCTGCTCAATCAGGCTGATGTAGCCGGCGTTCTTGATCGCGGTAATGGGATTCTCCTGCGCATAGGAATTCAGATCGCCCATGATCAGGACATCGGGATCGCTGACGCCGGTCGGGTTGGTATTCAGCCACGCCACCAACTCATTGGCCGCGGCCAGACGGGTCAAGTTGCAATTGCCCTGGCCATCGCCCTGGTCATTGTCCGGCCCATATGGCGCTTGCTGGTCGCCACATGCCGATCCCTTCGACTTAAAGTGGTTCACCGCGACCGTGAAGATTTCATTGGTGCTGTTCTCGCGGAAGCTGACGGCCAGCGCGGGCCGATTGCGCTGTTGCGCGCCGCTGGTGATGGGGATTTGGCCGAATGCACCCGTGTTAAGTGCGGCTACGTTTCCGGCGATGCTGACGCTGGCCGGCTTGTAGATCAGGCCCACTTTGATGGCATCGTTGCCGAGCACGTTCAGGCCCAGCGTGGCATCGGGATTGACGAAGGTGTAGGTGCCTGAGCCGACGACTGCGTTCAGGCTATCCACCAGGATTTGAATGGCGCTGCTTGAATCGTAGCCATCGTTCTCCATCTCCATGATGCCGATGACGTCGGCGCTGTGGCCGAGCAATGCGCTTACCGTCTTGCTCACCTGGCGGCTGAACTCAACGGCAGTATCCGCGCCACGGCAATCTGATGGCAGACCACCCGCGCCAAAAGCGCAGTTATCCACGTTGTCGGGCAGGCCATCGAATGTGTTGAAGAAGTTGAGCAGGTTCGCGCTGGCGACCTTGAGCCGGCCACCTACATCGGCCGGTGTCGCAGGCCGAGGGTTGGTGGGCTGGAACACGGGCAGGGTGTTGCTGATGGGGCGTAGGCGGTAGGTGAGCACATTGGTGGTGCCGATGGCGGGGCAGCCGCTGATGCCGGCCTGGCAGGCGATGTTGTAGCCCAAAATGCCAGTCAGGTTGATCACACTGTCGCCGCCGCGCAGGGTGTTCGCCGCGCTAAGGGGCAGGCCGTTGTCGCCGTAAATAATCGGGTCCGGGTTTTGCAACAACGAGGTGTCGTCGAGAATGATGCGATTCAGGTTGTTGGCATCCTGAAGCGCTTGGGCCGGTGCACCCGGCGCCACCACGTTGGTGGGGATGTCGAGCTTGCCGCCCGATGACAGCACAATCTGGCCGAAGCGGCCCAACTGGAACAGTTCGGTCACGAACAGTTGCTGTTGGAAGGTCACCAACATGCCTTCATATTTCTCAAGATCGCTGCTGCTGGTCAAGGGCAGATTCACCAGAGCCGGTGTCGCTGTGCCGTTGCCGCAGATCAAAATATTGCTGAGCTGGTCGAGCTGGGTCTGGTCGCGGAACTCGCTCACCCGGCCGGTGACGCGGACTGTCTGGCCCTCAATCACAGCGTTATTCGAGCCGTTGAAAACGAACATGCCATCGGACGTGGTGGTGTTGCCGTCGCCGGTGGGGTCCTGGACATAGAAGCCGCTGAGATTGGGCGCGGCCCCTTCAAAATCTGCCACAACCACACCCTGCACACTGACGAGGGTGCCGCTGATGGGCGAGAAATCCCCATTGCCCTGCACCTGGTAGATCGGCGTGAACGGGTCGGCGCAGGTCGAGGCCGGTGGTGGTGTTGCAGTGGGGAGTGAGGTCGGTGTCTCGGTGGGGAGACTGATTGGGGTGGCGTTTGGGTCCGGTGTGTTGGTCGGCACCGGGGTCGGCTGCACGCCGCACACGTTGACCGGCGAAGCGCCATTGCGCGGCGTGGGTGCGCCCACCGTAAAGTCGGCCGAGTTGTTGTCGGTCTCGGTACAGCCGTTGGTGTTGCGAATGGCCGCGGTCGAGTTCGAGAGGATGGGCGTGGGACTGCCCTCGGCTGGTGTGGCCGTTGGACCATAGCCCACCAGATCGATGAGATTGGCATTGCCGACAGGGTTGCCCGTGAACGCAATGCTGTTGTTGGACAATGCTACTTTGCCAGATGTGCCCGACATAGCCAGTGTGCCAGTGCTTTCCGGCGTTGGCAGCGGTAGGGTTGGCGTTGCGCCGGCTGCTTCCTGGACGAGATAGTATCCGCCAGGCTGAAGGATGCCGGCCAGATCGGTTTTGGCCCAACTGGTGCCAGTGGCACTGGCATATTGCACCGACCAGCCTGTGATATCCACGGGAGTGGTGCCACGGTTGAACAGCTCAATAAAGTCGTTGGAGTAGAGTGCGCCACTGTTGCCGCCGCCGCCGTAGACCTGGCTGATAATGATGGTGTTTGATAAGGCCGTTGCAATCGGTGCCCGTGCAAGGGTGAGTAATGGAGCTGCTAAAAGTGCAATGGCTATGAGCAAGCGCCCAAAGAGAGGATTGAACGCGTGTGGGCGACGTGTAAGCTGCTGAGTGTGATTGATCGAATGGAGTTCATTCATAACCGAGCCGTTTCTCCTTAAACAAACCAGACTGAATTGCAATTGGCGAAATATTCACAGGATAATGCAATTTGTTTAAGTGCTCTTTATATTGTTCTTCGGTTTACAAGAGCAAACGGAGTTATCAATAGCTAGCGTGGGTCAATTGTTGAGAAAATTCATAGCTATATTTCAGCCACAAAACTTTGAGCGGCCTATATCGGCGGGATATCAAAGTATTGTCATCAGCAAAAAGCCGCTTAGTGCAACTATAGTGACGCCGGCACGTCTGAATACACGTGCCACGTGCACTCAATACATACATTTGATTAATGGATCAAAGGATCTATGGATCAACATTTGGAGGTTTGAATTGCTGAAGAAGATGACTGTGACCCTGATGGGGACTGCCCTGCTATTGCTATCGGCCTGTGGCTCGTCCGAGCCCACCGCGACAGAAGTGCCCACGGCCGCACCGGTTGTTGCAGCTCCCGTTGCCACGGCGACCCCACTCACGGACGCACCCAGCGGTGCCGCCGGTTCGCCCTTAACGACCACCGATCGTGGCCCGTTAGACTCACCCTTAGGAGCACCCAATATAGATTCCACCAAGGCTGCCACACTGATTCGTGAGGCCCAAGTTGAGACGGTGACTGTGCAGATTTCCGACACGGTGCCGGTTCAGGTGCGCGCCCTTGTGTCCGGCATTTTGGGCGACGGTTGCACTGAACTGAGCGAGTCGACGCAGCGCCGTGAGGACAACACGTTCTATATCACGTTGCAAACTACGCGGCCGGCCGATGCCATGTGCACTCAGGTGGCCAGGAACTATGAGGAAGCCGTGACGCTGGAAACCACGGATGTGGCGGCCGGGGACTACATCGTCAGCGCCAATGGCGTGACCACGACGTTTACCCTGCCGTAAATCAACCCCGGATTCATTGGAATTGGTTCGCGGGCTGTGTGTGAATGCCGCGAGGATCGCCGCGATCTTCGCGGCATTACTTTTTTACGCTGCCGTTCATTAGACACTATTGGGAATAACAAAACGCGTTGTCGTAGGGGCGAAGCATTCGCCTACAAAACTACAGTGAATATAGACTTTGGCGGCGAATGCTTCGCCCCTGCCTTGGCAAATCTTTATTCCCAGTAATGTCTATTGAGAAAAACTCATAATGCCTTCAATATCACTAACACCGAAATAGTTCCGGCCAGCGGGGTAGAATGCATAACACAAAGCAATGCTCTATCAAGAAGCCCTCGATTTTCTGTACTCGCTTACCAATTACGAACAGGTTCCCATGCCCAGCTACTCGGCGGAGACGCTGAATCTGGAGCGGATGCAACTTTTGTTGGCGGCGCTGGGTAATCCGCACGAGCGGTTCAAAAGTGTGCACGTGGCCGGCACCAAAGGCAAAGGATCTACCAGTGCGATGCTGGCCTCGGTGTTGCAACACATGGGCCTGCGGGTGGGCTTGTTTACCTCGCCGCACCTCAACACCTTTCGCGAACGCATCCAGATCAATCGCGGCCTCATCCCCCCCGAAGTGCTGGGTCTGCTGGCCGACAAGTTGAAAGATGCGCTGTTTGAGACAGTGATTGAGCCGAATGAGGCCGGCGAATCTGTGCCGGTGCAGAAGGCAAAAATCCCAAGAGTGACGTTTTTTGAGGCGGTCACGGCCCTCGCATTTCTGCACTTTGCGCGTGAAAACGTGGATTGGGCTGTGGTTGAGGTGGGATTGGGGGGCCGGTTGGATGCCACCAATGTGATCACGCCGCAAGCCAGTGTCATCACCTCGATCAGCTTCGACCACACCCAGATTCTGGGCAACACCCTGGCCGAGATTGCGCGTGAGAAGGCCGGCATCATCAAGCCGTCGGTGCCTGTGGTCTGCCAGAATCAGGCAATGGAAGCGGCCAAAGTGATTGAGCAGATTGCGCACGAGCGCGCCGCGCCGATCACGTTTCTGGGCCGGCACTGGCGCTGGACACCGGGGCCGATGGGCCTCAACAAGCAGGTGTTTGAGGTCAAGCAGGTGTCGCTGATTCGCAGCAAGAACAGCCCGTTTGTCAATGATCTCGAAGGCTGGTACGAGATTGATCTCAACGGCAAACACCAGATCGACAACGCCACGACGGTGATTGCGGCTGTGGATGTGATTCGTGAAAGTCTGCGCGCCAGCGGCGCTCGCGAGATTACAGCGCGCGGCGTGCGAGATGGCTTGCGTGCCACCACCTGGCCCGGCCGGTTTGAAGTGTTGCGCAATGATCCGCCGCTCATTCTCGACGGCGCGCACAACGTAGACAGCGTCAATAAGTTACTCATGACGCTGGTGGAGTTATATCCGGGCAAGCGTTGGACTTTTATTTTCGGCACCTATAAAGACAAGGATGCCGATGGCATGTTGAAGCAACTGGCCAATCGTGCATCGCGATTTATCTTCGCCCAGGTCGAAAATAATCCACGGGCGATGCCGGTGGAGCAATTGCTTGAAATCGCACAAAAGCGAAACCTGAAAGCCACCGGCCTGCCCAAGCTGGTGGATGCTCTGGATGCGTCGACGGGTAGTCGTGATGCTGTGTGCGTGACCGGCAGCCTGGCTTTTGTCGGCGAGGCGCGTTTGAAGTGGGCGATGAAAACTGGCAGCATGATGCCGGATACAGACTAATTTTATGACCCTGTGCGGGGATGAAAGTGTGAAGATGTGAAAGTGTAAGGATGTGGTCAAAGCCACACTTTCACACTTTCACATCTTCACACTTTCATCCCCGCACATTTTGCGCCTCAAGATGCTTTACACCCAATCTCAACCTTCTTTTGATCCTGACATGCGCGGCTGGATGATGGCCGCCAGTTTTGGCAATGGATTGCCCCGTAGCGACGACATCGGCACCCCGTTTCCCGACGTGTTTGAGGCGCCGGTGTTGCCCATGCGCGACCAGTTGGTGTTCCCGCGCTCGGTGGCGCCACTGAACGTAGGCCGCGAGCGGAGTTTGCGCGCGCTCGATGTGGCCACCAGTTTGGGCTATGTGGTGGGCGTGGCGCAGAAGAATGCGACGTTGGATGATCCGCGCACCAGCGATTTATATGACATCGGCACTGTGTGCGACATGGGCCGGCTGTTGCGCCTGCCCGACGGTAGCGCCAGCGTATTGGTGCAGGGCCGCTCGCGTGTACGCATCATCGAGTGGACGCAGGCGACGCCATATTTGCGCGCCAAAGTCCAGCTCATTCACGAACCCAAGGCGCAATCGGCCGCGACCGAAGCCCTCATGCGCGCAGTCCTGGCGCTGTTTGAAAAAGTCGTCTCGCTGAATCAGAACATCCCCGAGGAGGCCTTTGTCTACGCCATGAATGTTGGCGAGCCGGGCTGGTTTGCCGATTTTATTTCCCAGGTCATGTCCATCTCGTTGATGGATCGGCAGAGTGTGCTGGAGGCGGTCGAGCCGAATACGCGCCTGCAAAAGCTCAGCGCCATTCTCGCTCGTGAGCTGGACGTGCTGGAGTTGGAAGATCGGATTCAGGCCAGTGCCCAGAACGAGGTGGATCGCAGCCAGCGCGAGTTTTATCTGCGCGAACAATTGCGCGCCATTCAGTCCGAGTTGGGCGAGCTGGACGGCGACATGCGCGATGTCAACGTGTTGCGCGAGCGGGTGGCGGCCAAGTCCATGCCCGATGCGATCCGCGCCAAGGCGGAGGAAGAGATCAGCCGGCTGGCCCAAATGCCAATGATGGCACCGGATGCCGGCTCGGCCCGCAATTACGTCGAGTGGCTGCTGGATCTGCCGTGGACGGAGCAGACCGAGGACAACCTGGATGTGCGGCATGCCGAGCAGGTGCTCAGCCAGCGCCATTACGGCCTGCCCAAGGCCAAGGACCGCATCCTCGAATACATCGCCGTGCGCCGCCTGACACAGCAAAACAACCAGCGCATGCGCAGCCCCATTATTTGTTTTGTGGGGCCACCGGGCACCGGCAAGACCTCACTGGCGCGCAGCATTGCTGATGCACTGGGCCGGCAATTTGTGCGCATGAGTGTGGGCGGCGTGCGCGACGAGGCTGAGATTCGCGGCCATCGGCGCACCTACATCGGCTCTCTGCCGGGCCGTATTTTGCAAACCATGAAGCGCGCCGGCACCATCAATCCACTTTTCGTGCTGGATGAAATTGACAAGCTTGGCGAGGATTTTCGCGGAGATCCCAGCGCGGCCCTGCTCGAAATTCTCGACCCAGAACAAAACAGCGAGTTTGAGGATCACTACCTCAACCTGCCGTACGACCTGTCCAAAGTGTTGTGGGTGACGACGGCCAACTCGCTCGACCCATTGCCGCCGGCCTTGCTCGACCGCGTCGAAGTCATCGCGTTCCCCGGCTATATGGAAGAGGAGAAGGTCGAGATTGCACGGCGCTATCTGGTGCCGCGGCAGATCAGCGAGAACGGTCTCAAGACGGGCCAACTTACGTTTAGCGACGATGCCATCCGGCGCATCATTCGTGAATACACGTATGAGGCCGGTGTGCGCGAACTGGACCGCCAGATTGCCACAGTGAGCCGCAAAACAGCCCGCGCAGTGGCCGAGGGCAAGCGGCACGTGCTGCGAGTGAACCCCGATCAATTGCACAAGCATCTAGGGCCGCCGCAATATGACTATGGCCGAATCGAAGAGACGGACCAGATCGGTGTGGCGAACGGCGTGAGTTGGAGCGAGGGGGGTGGCGATTTGTTGCCGATTGAGGTGACGCTGGTGGAGGGGAAGGGCAGCTTGATTCTCACCGGCAGCCTGGGTGATGTGATGCAGGAGAGTGCCCAGGCCGCACTCAGCTATGCCCGTTCGCGCGCCAAAATGATCGGCATTACGCCCAGAATCTTCGAGAAAAACGACATTCACATTCACGTGGCCGAAGGCGCGGTGCCCAAGGATGGCCCCTCGGCCGGCATCACCATCGCAACGGCGCTGATCTCGGCGCTGGTCAAGGTGCCGGTGCGGCGTGATGTGGCCATGACCGGCGAGATTACGTTGCGGGGGCGAGTGTTGCCGATTGGCGGGCTGCGTGAGAAATTGCTGGCTGCCTATCGCGCCGGATTGCGCACCTTCATCATGCCCAAAAAGAACGCCAAAGATCTGGAGGAAGTGCCGAAGAAAGTGCAACGCGAGATGGCTTTGGTGCAGGTCTCTTCGATGGACGAGGTGATCCAGACGGCCATGGTGCGTCCCCTGAAACCTCTTGCGCCCCGCCGCAAAAAAGTCGCAAAGCCCGCGACCCA
>JBBQST010000105.1:0-10825 GCA_038213625.1 Thermoflexales bacterium | reverse complement strand
TGACATCGCTGCTCAATGTATGTCCAACGCTAACCTCAACCTTGTTGGGCACCACCTTCAGCACCTGCCGATACGGCGTCTCAAGGAAGCCGTATGCGTTCACCCGCGCATTCGGCGCCAGACGGCCGATCAAGCCAATGTTCGGGCCTTCGGGCGTTTCGATAGGGCAAATGCGGCCATAGTGGCTGTGGTGCACATCGCGCACGTCGAAGCCAGCGCGCTCGCGGCGTAGACCACCGGGGCCCAGGGCCGAGAGAGTGCGCTTGCTGGTCAGTTCGCTCAGCGGGTTGGTCTGCTCCATGAACTGCGAGAGCTGCGACGAGCCGAAGAATTCGCGCACGGCCGCGACGACCGGGCGAATGTTGATCAGGTTCACCGGCGAAGGCGAGTCGTTATCGGGCATCGACATGCGCTCCTTCACCATCCGCTCCATGCGGCGCAGGCCGACCCGCAACTTGTTCTGGATCAACTCACCGTTGGTCTTGACGCGCCGATTGCCCAGGTGGTCCACATCGTCGGGGCCGAGCACGCTGTTATTGATTTGAATCAGGTGCTTGAGCAACTCGATGATGTCGTGCTTGGTGATGGTGCGGTGCGTGCGCGGGATGGTGTTGTCACCTTCCAGGCGCTGGTTCAGCTTGTAGCGGCCCACCCGCTCCAGGTCATACCGGCGCTGATCGAACAACTGCTGCTGCATGAACTCGCGCGCGTTGTCGAGGGTGGGCGGGTCGCCGGGGCGCACGCGCTTGAAGAACTCGATCAGCGCTTCCTGCGCGATGGGCTTGCGGCCGTTCCACTCCGGCTCCTGCCGGATCGTGGCCGCCATATATTGATGATCTGGGTTGGTATCCACATCGGCGAACAGGGCCAGGATTTCCTCATCCTTGCCCGTCGTCAACAGATCCTTGGTCACGCCGTCATCCACGGCGGCCAGCGCGCGCAACAAAATCGTGACAGGAATCGTGCGCTTGCGGTTGAACTTGAGCACGATATAGTCGCTCTTGCGCGTCTCAAACTCCATCCACGCCCCACGGTCGGGAATGAGCTTGGCCTGGGCGAGGGGACGGCCCAAAATGCCGTCATCCTCGGACGAGAAATACACACCCGGCGAGCGAATGAGCTGCGACACAACGACGCGCTCGGTGCCGTTGATGATGAACGTGCCGTTCTCGGTCATCAGCGGGAACTCGCCGAAATAAATCGTGTCGACCTTGTGCTCGTCGGTCTTGCGGTTGTGCAAGGCCACCTTGGCATACAAGGGCGCGCCGTAGGTCAGGTCGCGCTCGACACATTCTTCCAGGCTGACCTTGGGCTCTTCGAACCAATAGGTGAGGCCATACTCTTTGGCCTGCTTGTAGTTGCCGGGGAAGTAAATGGCCATCTCGCCGTTGAAACTCTCAATCGGCGAAATCTCTTCAAACAATTCTCGCAAAAGCTCATTTTGAAAGAGCTTGAACGATTCCAATTGCACCTCGATCAGCTTGGGGAGCAATTGAATATCCGCGCTGCGGGCGTATGACTTTACCGCGCGATTCGTCACCATCGAATGCACCATCCTTGAAAAACAGCCGCCAGAACCTTGAAAACTCGCCGTTGGCAGATGTCAGACTTCTGCGATCAGAATCGTAAAGAAGTCTGACATCTTTTGCAACAGCTCACATGTACGACAGACAACGAAACAAGCCAACTAGGAAATGCCTAGTCGGCTTGCGAGGGAGTCTGTTCAGATAGACACAAGTATATCTGGTTTGCGAAATTGGTCAATAGTAGGATTAATTGGAGCGTCAGCCACGCACAACGGGCCAAACCGAGTCCAGTTATGACGTGACTATTTAGTCTCGATCGTCTAGCTTACTAGCGGATGATAGGAATAGCGTTGGTGTCCCCATTGGCCACCACGATGGTCCGATAGACCCAGCCGGTTGTGCCTTTGTATTCGATCTGCCACCAGTCGCCATCGGCATTCTGGCCGGTGATCGACGCGCTTTGGCCGCCTCGCAGCTTGAAGGACACACCGGTGCCGGTGCTGGGACCGCGGCGCACATTCACCACATCACCACGAGGAACCCTGATGTTGGCGGCCGTGTTCGTCGGCGCGGTTGCCGGCGTGCCGCTGCCGCCAGAGCCATCTGTGACCGCGATACTGGCAACATCACCGGTGACCTCGACCACTTTGGTCGCGATCCAGCCCACGATGTTGCCGATTTGAATCTGCAACCAACTGCCATCCCCGCTCTTGCCGATGATCGGCACGACCTCATTGCGGCCCAGATCACCCAGCACGCGGTAGGTGGTGCCGGGGCCACGCCGCACGTTGACATTGGTACCAGTGCCGATGACGGCGGTGGGCAACTCGGGCGTAGGCACGGCCGTTGGTGCCGCGGCATCGGCAACCGGCGGGGCTTCTACGGTTGCTTCTGGTGTGGGCGCAGGCAGATTGGGATCAGGTGTGGCCGTGGGCAGCGCGGTGGGTGTCGGCAACGGGGTAGCTGTGGCATACGGCATCGTCACATCCAGCGTGTCCGTCATGTCTTCCATGGCCGTGATCGGCAGGGTGGAGGTGTCGATGGGATCGCTGCCGCTGGCGCGCAGGCTGCTGGCGTAGTAGCAGGTATTGAAATCGGCCCCGACAATGATGCTGTAGCGCACGCCTTCCGGTTGGGGGTCCGCCACCACGTTGCCCTGTTTGAGGCCGAATGTGCGCAGCAGCAACGGCACGGCATTGCCCTTTGAAGTGGTGGTGTGGTCGATGATGACAGATTGGGCGTAGGCTTTGTCAGCGGCCTTCATTTCCACCACCCGGAAGCCCACCTCATTCAGCCGGTCGGCGGCGGCCAGGGCAAACCCCGGCTCACTGGTGCCGTTGAGCACTTCGATGGCAATGCCATCCTCGGCCTTGTGATTTAGGGCCACGGTTAGCACCTGCTCCACGTAATCGCGCCGGTTGCGCCAGTATTTGTTGCCCTCGTTCGCATCGGTGAGGACAGCGCCGTTGGCCCCTCGGGCGTCCAGAAAGCGACTGCGAATCACCGCATCGCTAAACCGGTCGGCCACGCCAGCCAGTTGGACCAGTTGGGGTAGGGTCAAGTCGGTCTTAACGTCTTCATCGAACGCATTGAGCAGTTCGGGGATTTTGGTGATGGTGCCGAGTTGCTTGGCTTTGGCAAACAGGGCTCGCACCACGCGCTGCTCGCGCCGGCCACGATCCACATCGCCGCCCGGAATGCCCTTGCGCGCGCGCACATAGGCCAGCGCGTGCTGGCCATCGAGGGAATAGACGCCAGGTTTGGGTAGATCGAGCACGGTCAGGGGCACTTTCGTGCCGGCCTTCCACACCTCACCTGTAAACGTATCGACGTAATCGCGGCCCACATAGATGCCGCCCATGTAGTAGGGGTCGCGCGGGAAGGCATGTTGGATCGGGCAGGTGGCCACCACATCGATGCCGCCCAGAATATCGACCGAATGCACCAGTGCCGAGAAATTGACCAGTGCGTAGTAATCGATCTTGAGGCCAAAGTTATAGCGAATGGTGTCTTTGAAAAGCTCGATGCCGCCGCCATTGCCGTAGGCGGTGTTGACCTTCCACACCTGCCGGCCCGGAATATACACGGGTGTATCACGCGGGATCGACAGGAGCGTCACCGCCGGCACATCCGGGTTGATGCTCGCGATCATGATGACATCGGTGTTGTTGAACTCTTTGGTCGGCCGCTTGTCCACGCCCAACAGCGCGATGTTGATCGTGCCGGGGGGCAGATCGACCAGCGGCACCGAGCCTGGCACCGGCAAATCTTTTGCCTCGGTGATGGTCAGCGTCATCGTCACTTGCTCGGACGGGGACCACACGGCCAGAGTCTCCGAGGCCGTATCGCTGCTGGGCGCGCTCTGCAACGTGCTCTCAAAAGCGCTGCCGGCCTGGGCGAGCGGATTGGGTGCAGTGGCATGCGCGGCCAACGCTGGCGTAGGTGATTGAAGTGCGGTGATGACTGGCAACACGGTGGCCAGGATAAATGAGATAGCCGGCCGAGGCACGCGAACGCGCTGGCGGCTCGATGTTTTCATGAACACAAGCGATTTCCCCTCTAGAACCCGAAAGACACACGAAAGTCCGGCAAGTTTAATCAAAATTAAACTTTGTGCGCTGCAACTTCGGTAGGAAAATCGCCCAGATTTACAGATTCAGCGCAATCTCATGCTTCGATTACACCGGCCGGTCTCGAACATCACCTCACGCGTGTGGCCAACCTACTGCTGCGGCCACCCGATGCCGGTGCCGATCCGCTATGACGCTGCCATCGCCTGACCTGCCAGCCAGCCAGTCGTCCACGCATTTTGGAAATTGAAGCCGCCGGTGACGCCGTCAATGTCCAGAATCTCGCCGGCGAAATACAAACCCGAACACACGCGGCTCTCCATCGTCTTGAAATTGACCTCGCTAAGTTTGATGCCGCCGCAGGTGACAAACTCGTCCTTGAACTGACCTTTGCCGCGCACCTCATAGCGGCCGTGCGAGAGCTGCGCCGCCAGCGCCAGCAAGTTCGCCTTCGGCAGTTTGGCCCATTGCTGCTCGTCGAAGATGTGCGCGGCGTGCACGAATGATTTCCATAGCCGTGCCGGAATCTCGTGAAACGGCGACTGCGTGACCACCTTTTGTGCACCGGCCTCGTGTTTGCGCGCCGTCAGCCGTTCGATCACGTTTTCATCTTTGATATGCGGCACCCAGTTGATCTCGATGGGGGCCTTGTAGTGTGTGGTGTGCAATTCGCGGGCGGCCCAGGCAGAGAGCTTGAGCACGGCCGGCCCGCTGAGACCCCAGTGCGTGATGAGCACGGGGCCATGCTGCTGCACGGGGCCATGCTGCTGCACGGGGCCGCGCTGTTGGAGTGAAGCGCTATCAGGATTAGGCTCGGGTTGAATCAGCTTGACCAGTGCATCCTCAACCGCGATGCCGGGCAATCCCTCAAGACGCGCATCCTGAATGTTAAAGGTAAACAACGACGGCACTGGCGGCACGATGGTGTGGCCCAACTCGCGCGCCCACGCGTAGCCGTGCGGGCCGCTGCCGGTGGCCAGCAATAGACTGTCACACGTCAATACATCGCCATCTTTGAGCAGCAACGTAAATTTATTTCCGGCATGGGTGATGTGAGTGACGCCGGTATTGATTCGCAATTCGACCTGGTGTTGCCGCGCTTCACGAGTCAGGCAATCCACAATCGTAGCGCTCTGGTCGGTGATGGGAAACATGCGGCCATCGGCCTCGGTCTTGAGCTGCACCCCGCGCGTCTCAAACCAATCGACGGTGTCGCGCGGTTGAAAGCGATGAAACGGCCCCAGCAATTCGCGGTGGCCGCGCGGGTAGTGGCGCACCAGTTGAGCCGGCTCGAAGCAGGCGTGGGTGACATTGCAGCGCCCACCGCCGCTGATGCGGACTTTGTTCAAGACCCTGGCCGTATGTTCCAACAGGATCACCTGCGCGTGTGGGTTCGCCCCGGCACAGGCAATGGCGGCGAAGAAACCCGCTGCGCCACCGCCAATAATAATCACGGTGTGGCTTCCATTGGCAGGGTTGGTTTTTGAGAGCGTGCCTGTCTCTATGGCATTGAACACGCTTGCATTGTGCCACTGCTGTATATTGCCAGCACTATGTTGGATTTTTCACTGGTACGCACACGCCGCAAGACGATGATGGAGTTGGTTGATGGGTTGACCACCGACGATCTGCGCAAATTGACGAACGAAAGCATCGACACCATTTTGGGTTACATTGAAAAGAGTGTTGACGCCGATGTTGTTTTTACGCCGGTGGATCCCAAGGCCAACGATACATTTGCCTCGGATGACAGCGTGAAGGATATCGCCTGGAATCTGGGCCATTTGATCGTCCACGTCACGGCCTCGTCCGAGGAGTCGGCGTTTATCGGCACCGAAATGGCGCGCGGCGTGCCGAACCACGGCCGCTCGCGCTATGAGACGCCGTGGGAAACCATGACCACGCTTCAACAGTGCCATGATCGGCTGACTGAGAGCCGGCGCATGCGTCTGGCGTTGCTGGATGCGTGGCCGGATGTCCCGCACACCGAAGTGACCCATGAGCCGTACCCCAATGCCGGCACCCACAACTGCTACGCCCAATTTGTCGGTGGCCTCTCGCACGAGCAGGATCACTGGGCGCAAATTGCCGATGTGGTGAAGCAGGCGCAGGCCGCACGCGGGGAATAAGGTCCGGGCGGTTAGCCGGTTAACACGAATATTCACGAATCTTTTGCATGATTCGTGAATATTCGTGTTTAGAAAAGCTGTGCCACATTTACTGAGGCGAAATGGGTTTCCCTTGTTGCGTGATCGTTGACTGAGGCTCATCGACGACTTGCGTTCGGCCCACCGGCCGCTGCCATTCCTCGGCCTCAATCTCGCGGGCGTGCTTGCTGCTCCACACCAGCACAAAACCAAAGAACATCACGATCACGATCAGCAGCACAATCGGATTGTTCAAGAGCGCCGGATCATTCACCGCGATCACAATGCCTGCGCCCAGGGTGACGATCAAGACCGAATACAACTGCCACCACGGCGCATTTGCGGGTTTGGTGTTCGCTTGCTGGTGTGCCGCAACATTGTGTGTTTGAGTTTGGGTTCGAGTGGGGTTGATCACAGGCCGGTTCATGTTGATGCTTCCTTTGGCCAACTGCCGTTCGCAGGGCCGAAGAGATTTCAGCAGAAACGGCATCAATCAAACATCAAGGTTGCTGGTGGACGCGTCAAAAAATAATTAGGACAACACGGCCAGCCGGTACCCCACACCCGGCTCGGTCAGCACATAGTGCGGGCGGGCCGAATCGAGTTCGAGCTTGCGCCGTAGTTGGGCCATATACACCCGCAGGTAATGAGATTCGCTGGCATAAGCCGGCCCCCATACCTCGCGCAGCAGTTGTTGATGCGTGATCACTTTGCCGGCATTCTGAGCCAGCAGCGTCAACAGCTTGTATTCAATCGGCGTCAGATGAACCTCCTGCTCGCCCACAAACACTTGCCGATGCACGAAGTCGAGTTTGAGTTCGCCGGTGACAAAAACGGGTTCGGCTGCGTTGGCTCCATTTTGAGTGCCCTGAGCCACCCGCCGCAACGCCACCCGAATGCGCGCCAGCAGTTCGCCGACGCCAAACGGCTTGGTCAAATAATCATCGGCTCCCGCATCCAGTGCCGCAATCTTGTCGCCTTCCTTCAGGCGCGCACTCAGCACCAGGATCGGCACTTTGCTCCACTCGCGCAGCCGGCGGGTGACTTCCAGGCCGTCCATGTCGGGCAGCCCCAGATCCAGCATGATGAGATCGGGCTGACGCATGGCAGCCAGCCGAATGCCTTCCTCGCCGGTGACGCACTCGACCATGTCATAGTCGTTGGCAGCCAGCGAAGCGCGCAAAAAACGGCGGATTTCCAGTTCGTCTTCAATGACGAGGATGAGTGCAGGCACGGGGAGCATTTTATAAGAGTGTTTGGTCGTTAGTGGCTGGCAGCTGGTTGCTGGTGGCTAGCTGCTAAGTAAGTCTTCAAAAGAAATTGATCGTCAGTTGACGGGTTGCCGTAAGGACAAATGTGCAATAAGCCTTCGTAGGGGCGCAGCATGCTGCGCCCCATAGGCACGAAATTAAGGAATAATGCGTGCGAGAACCCAGCAAAACGCTTTAATTGAGTGCGGCCTCAGAGACCCCCGACCCCTAAAGGGGAGTCGAAGACGTCCTAAGCGACACCCCGTTAGGGGTCGGGGGTCCATTGACGAAGCTCAACATGAGCCTAACGCTGCTTAATTTCGTGCCTATGGGGCGCAGCATGCTGCGCCCCTACTATGCACATCACGTAAAGAACTTTTGCCGACTTACTTAGCCGCCAGCAACCAGACTGGGCTGCTCGCCCGTGATCGGCAGTGCAAACTTGAATGAGGCTCCGCCGCCCGGCCGGTTCTCGGCCCAGATGCGGCCACCGTGCGCGGTGATGATGCCGTGGGCGATGGCCAGGCCGAGTCCGGTGCCATTCGGCGCGGCACCGGTGCTATCGGCCTGGTTGCCGCGATAGAACTTCTCGAATACGCGCAATTCGTCGCCCGGCTTGAGGCCGGTGCCGTGGTCGGCCACTTCCACAATGATGGCGTTGTGATCCATCCCCGGGATGACGCCGCGCTGGGCCACCCAGGCCGAGACCGAAATGGGTGACGCAGTCGGCGTGTATTTCAACGCGTTCTCCAGCAGATTAATCAAGACCTGCTCGATCATGACGGCATCAAACGGCACCAGTGGCAGATCGGCCGGCACATGCGTCTTCACCTCGCGGCCGGCCAGCGCCTTGTCCAGG
This sequence comes from Thermoflexales bacterium, assembly GCA_038213625.1. Taxonomy (GTDB): domain Bacteria; phylum Chloroflexota; class Anaerolineae; order J036; family Brachytrichaceae; genus JANMVQ01. Next base: position 2,473 of record JBBQST010000105.1, on the reverse strand, counting down.
CGCGTCAGGGCCGAGCCGATGACTTCTTCGACCATCTGCCATTCCTTGTGAGCGACCAATTTGCCGCTTTGCAACCCTGCCTCCAGCCGCGTCATTTCCAACAGGTTGCCCACCAGCCGGTTTAGCCGCTCGGCTTCGCTGTAAATGGATCGCGCCAGCTCCTGGGTGGTCTCGGGTTTGAGCAATACGCCATCGTCCAGCAGACTGCTGGCCGCACCAGTGATGGCGGCCAGCGGCGTGCGTAGATCGTGCGAGACCGCGCTGAGCAGGGAGCTGCGCAACTGCTCAGTCTCCATCTGCACCCGCACCTCCTCAGTCTCGTCGCTCAACTGGGCTCGCTCAATGGCCAGTGCGGTCTGGTTGGCAAAGGTCTCCAATTGCTGAAATTGCTCCGGGGTTGTAAACCAATGCGCCGGCGACGAAGCTGTTTGTGCCGTTTGGGTTTTGGGCTGAAGTGCCAGCACCCCAATTGCGCCGTTCGAGGTCTTTAGCGGCAGATATAAATTTCGGGAGCTGGATAAGGTTTGCGTGCCGCTGCCGGCTGCCTCGCTGTGTTCATACGCCCACATCGCCACACCCCATTCGCGCTCATCCAGCGTAAAACTGTTTTCGATGGCGCGTAACTTTTCCCGGGGGTCGGCCACCAGCACCACAACATTGCTTTCAAACACTTCGCCCATATGCCGGGCGGCCGATTGGGCAATCTGATCCACTTCCTGCAGGCTGGCAAATTCACGGCTCATGTCATATAGCTCCTGCGTGCGCCGTTCGCGCAGCCGTGAGGTCAGGGCTTGCAAGCGCACCTGCACGGTCAGGTTGCCAATGAGCAATGCCGTAATCAGCATGATGCCAAATGTCGTGAGATAGCGGGTGTCGTTGATGGCGAACGTGAGATTGGGGGGCACGAATAAAAAGTCAAAGATTGCCACACTCACGATGCTTGCCACCACCGACGGCCCGCGCCCAAACCGAATGGCCACGACCACGACGCCCAGCAGATAAAACATGATCAGGTTGGCCAGGTCGAAGGTGGGAAACACGCGATGCATGATCGCGGCCAGGGCTGTGGACAGCAAGATCACGCCCACCGCAAACACATAGGCGCGCGCCGGCGACCGTTCGGGCCGCTGCCAATACTGGCTTTGAATGACCGTTTGCGGCTCGGTGTCATCGTGTTCGCCGTGGATGACGTAGACGTCGATCACGCCGCTCTCGCGCACCAACCGGTCCACGGTGCTGCCGAACAGCATCTCGCGCCAGCGCGGCTTCTCCGGCTTACCCACCACAATCTTGCTGATGTTGTGTTGGCGGGCATAGTCCAGAACCTCGGCCGCGACCTCGACGCCGTTCAGCGTCATCGTTCGCGCGCCCAGCTCCTCCGCCAGTCGCATAGCCCGCGCCACATTCTCGCGCTGCGCCTCTCGCAAATGCAGGCTGTCGTTGGTTTGCACAAACACCACGATCCAATCGGCGTGCAAGCCGGTGGCCATGCGCTTGGCCGCGCGCACCAGTTTTTGGGAGAGGTCGCTGGTGCCGATGCATACCAGAATTCGCTCGGCCGCCGGCCACACATCGCGAATCGAACGGTCGCGCTGATAGGCCTGCATCTGCGCATCCACCCGCTCGGCCGTTCGCCGCAGGGCTATCTCGCGCAGTGCGGTCAGGTTACCTTTGCGGAAGAATCGAGTCTGGGCCAGTTGAGCCTGCTCGGGCCGGTAGATCTTGCCACTCTGCAAGCGCTGCAACAGCTCATCCACCGGCAGGTCGATCAGCTCCAATTCATCGGCCTGCTCAAAGATCGAGTCGGGAATCGTTTCGCGTTGAATCTCACTGGTGATCTGGGCCACGACATCGTTCTGGCTCTCCAGGTGCTGGACGTTGACGGTGGTGTAGACATCGATGCCGGCCTCCAGCAACTCCTGCACATCCTGCCAGCGCTTGGCGTGCCGGCTGCCCTCGGCGTTGGTGTGGGCCAGCTCATCCACCAAAATCAGTTGGGGGTGCCGGTGCAGTGCCGCGTCCAGATCGAATTCGCGAATTCGCACGCCCTTGTATTCCTGCCACCGAAACGGCAGCGCCTCCAACCCCTCCAGCAACGCCTCGGTTTCCTTGCGGCCATGCGGCTCCACGTAGCCGGCCACCACGTCCACGCCCTCGCGTTTGCGCAGACGGGCGCTCTCCAGCATCGCAAACGTCTTGCCCACCCCGGCCGAAGCGCCAAAGAAAATCTTCAGCTTGCCGCGGCTCTCGCGCCGCGCCTCAGCCTGGGCGCGCTGTAACATTTCATCGGGGTTGGGTCGGTTGGGTTGGAGCATGAATAAGAGTTGTTAGTGGCTGGTTATTGGTTGCTGGTTGCTGGTCGCTGGTTGCTGGTCGCTGATGATGAGTCGCAGCTTGGTCACCCGCAACCAGCGACCAGCAACCAGTCCCACCGACTGCATTCAGCTGGCTTTATTAATCATCTCGCACGGCG
>JBBQST010000104.1:0-10836 GCA_038213625.1 Thermoflexales bacterium | reverse complement strand
AGCATGCCCTTGGTGTCGGCCAGGATGCCGAGGATGGGAATGGGCTGGCCCACGCAATAGTTGCGGATGTCGCCGCCGGTCTGGGCCAGCAGGGTGAGCTGCGTGCGAATGGATTGGAACAGCATGAACTCGGCCCCAGCCACGCATTTGGCCGGGCGCATGCGAATCTTCCATACGCCGGGCTCGGGCTTGAAGATGCGCCAGGAGTCATGGGTGGCATCGTGCTCGTTCACGATCTCGGGTGGAGCGGCAGTCAGCGATGTGCTACCTGGTGCAGGTGGGGTCACCAGCAGGCGCAGGTCGGCACCTGGGTTCGACCAGTTCACGGCAAAGATCACCTGCGGCACATCCTTCTCCACCGTCAGATCCCATGCGAAGTCATCCTTCTGGCAGTTCAACGTGTCGCGAAACTCGAACACGCGCTGGTGGCGCAGGCTGTCCTCGCTGATGGTTTTGTAGATATCGGCCAGCTTATTCTCCAGCGTCTGCGGGAAGGTGTCGAAGGCGTGGGTGCCTTCGACCGCGCTGGGCGCATTCACCTCGTCGGCTGCCTCAGCGCCGTCGGTGGACATGATCGACGCGGCGAGCGGGGCCGGCCCTGCCTCGGCCACATGATACGAGCGGCCACCGGTGTCGGCGGCGATCTGGGCCAACAGCGCGTGCAGACCGGCGGCCGACGGCCCCACGGCCACCGTGTCGATGAGGGTGCGTGAGGGTTGGATGCGGCCCTTGACGGTGGGGTCGGCCCAATACGGCGGCACGTTCTCCATGCCATCGCTCAGCAACACCATGCGCCATTCCGGCTCGGTGCGGCCGAGTGCTTCCAGTTGGTCCTGGCCCTTGTTCAAGCCCTGGCCAATGGCGGTTCCACCGAGTGGCACCAGCCCATTGATCGAGGTTTTGGCATCGGCCAGCACGGTCGAGCCGCTGGTGTTCACCTGAATGGGATACGGGACTGTGGCGCTATTTTCGAAGGCCACCACGGCCACCGAATCATCGGTGTTGGTTTGATCGACATACAGCCGCGCGCCGTTTCGGGCCGCTTCCATCTTGCCGAAGTCGCTCATGCTGCCGCTCTGGTCGATGACGATGGCGCGGTCCACTGGAATTTTCTCCAGGAACAACACATTGCGGCGCTCGAAGGCGGTGCCCACGCCGTTCCAGGTCATGGTCATGCTGTAGTAGCCGGCCGCGCCGGGGGCTTGCGGCTGCACCACCAGCCAGAACTGGTCGCCGACGGGCAGGCCGCTGACCACGCTGGCATTGGCGGTGTAACCGGCCTTGCTGATATTGACAGCGAAGTCGGTGACTTGCGCGCCGGCCAGACTGACGTTGGCGCCGTTCAAGGTGCTGCCCGCCCACAGCTTCACCAGCAGCTTGTCGGGGTTGGTCGGGTCGCCAGCGTTGGCGGCAGCACCCTCCACCGGATCGACAATGCGCAGGAAGCGGAAGTCGCCGGCCAGCGAGAACTTTTGAGCATTGCCGTTGGGCAGGTTGAAGGCATTGACGCGCACCGTCCACACGCCGGGCGTGAGTGTGCCGGTGGCAGACAGGCCGACCTGCTCGACGTTGTTGACTCGATCGACGCCACGGCTGGCAGCGACGATATTGGTCTGGGTCAGCACATCGCGGCCACTGGTCAGCGTGGGCGCGGGCAGGGCCGGCAACGTCCACGGGAAGTAGGTCACGCCGTTGGGGTCGATCACGGTGAGGTCCAGATCGTTGACCAGCTTGGCGGTGGTTTCGGCTGTGCTGGTGCTGCCCTCCTCATCGTCCCAGGCCAGGGTAAACGTAATGCGCTGTTGGGCCGAGATGGTGAAGGTGTAGTTGCGCGTGGTCGTGCTGGGGGCCACTTCGTCCTCGACAAAGTTTTGGGCGGCCACCGCATTCACCGCGCGTTGGGCATTCACCACGCCGTAGCCGGTCGTGTAATCCGGGCCGGCGAAGAAGACCGGCTGGCAGGATGGGCCGCTGCCGGTGGGGCAAAAGTCGGGGTCGTTGTAGCTGCCAGTGCCGGTCAGGTCCTGGGCCGTGTTTACCAGAATCGCCTTGTAGGTGGATGGCAACAGGACGCCGCTGCTGGCAAATGTGTTTTGGAACTGCTCCGTCATCAGGGTGATGATGCCGGCCACGGTCGGCGTGGCCATGCTGGTGCCGCACTTGCTCACGTAGCCGTCGGTGTCAATATCAATCGAGTTCTGGCAGCCGATGCTCATCAGGTCGGGCTTGATGCGCTGATCCCAGGTGGGGCCTTTGCTGCTCGAATCGCGCAGGGCGAAGTTGGTGCCGGGGTCCAGCGAGCCGACGACGATGGGGTTCTTGGAGATGCCGCTGAGGGAGTAATAGCCCTGCTGACCCGCGCACCACTGCGAGGCACTGCCCGCATTGCCCGCGCTCTTGGTGTAGGGCCGGGCGGGAATGACGGTGCCGCCGCTGCTGGCGCTGCCACGGATGATGCGGTCGATGATCTGGGCGGTGCCGTCATAGGTCATGCAGGTCTGGCGATACGAGTGCGTGCTGACCACGGCGTTCAAATCGACATAGGCTTCCTTGTAGTCGCCGGTGTTGCCCGACGATTGGGGGAATGCGGCGATGCGCGCGGCCGGAGCCATGCCGCGCATCTGGAAGGCCGTGCATACACCGACCGGGCAATTGGTCTGGCTGCTGGTGCCATCGGCCGCGATGATGCCGGCGACGTGGGTGCCGTGGCCGTGCCCGCTGGAGCCAACAGCCGAGCTGTCAAAATTGTTGCGCACCATGCGCGCGGCCAGCAGGTCGGGGTGATCGGTGTTGCCGGGTGCGAACACGCCGTTGTCCATGACCGCGACCGTCAGGCCATTGCCATCCAGGCCGCCGTAGTAGGGCGCGCCGGCGACGACGCTCATGTTCTGTGCTTCATCCACATCGAGTTCGTTGCGGGTGACATCATTGTTGGGCCCTTCTGTTTCTTCGGGCAGCGGCGGCGGCGCAATTTGCTCGATCCACTGCACGGCATCGTTCTGGCTCAGTGGCACGATGGCGGCTTTGGGCACCCGCGCCTGCACCAACGAATCGCTGGTGAACGTGAACACAGCGGTGACGCTGGCGATCACGCTCTGCACCGTGGGGCTGGGCACATCGGAGAAGAAGATGACATTGAGATTGACCGTGCCATCGCCGTTGTCGACCCACGGCCCAAACGTGTTGGCCGCCACGGCGGGTTGCAGCTTGTCGGTGTTGGGAATGAGCCCGATCCAGCGCACCAGGCCGGCCAGTTCGGGGTCGGCGGCGTTAAAGCTCTTGCTGATAAATGCGAGATAGGTGAGGCCGATGAGGTTCTGCAACAGGTGAATGCCTTTGGCCTGCAGAATGGGCCGCTCGGTTTTGTCGGGCACATGGTCCATCTGCACATAGGTGTGCAGCCCGGCAGCGCTGGCCGCGAGGGCAGGCACCACATCAGCATCAATCCCAGCGCCGGGTGTGAACGACCGTGCTTGCAGGTCGATCTGGAAGGGCTGGCTTTGGATGTTGAGCAGGTTCAGGAACAACTTGCGGCCAGTTTCGGTCATGGCGTTGGAGTCGCCGGCAAAGCCCCACAGCATGAACTTGCCGTCGCGCAGCAGCGGATACAGGCCCGAGGTCGACAGGATGGTGCCGCCTTGTGTGGGTGCAGGCGAGCTGGTGCCGGCTGTGGCGGGGCTGCCGTTCTGCACCAATGGCAAAAACAAGCGCTGGGTTTCCTGCAACTGACCATAGCGGTCGCCGTCGGGGATGGTGGTGTTGAGTGGAATGGCGACGACGTTGACATTGGCGGTGTAAAGCTGGATGTCGCTGGCCGGCCCAATCGTCAGTGCATTTGGCCCTTCATAGACAAAGCGGCTGGTGGGAAAGTCGGCCACTTGCGCGCTTTGGCCGGTGCGGGTTTGAGGCGCGGCACCCAGGGCCGAGGTGCTGCGGGCAAAGAAGGTCCGACCCCCGGCCCCAAGGCCCACGATGGGCTTGCCCGAGCTTAGGATCAAACCACTGAGGGCGTCATTGCCGGCCCAGGTAGCTCCAGAAGGTGTGCCGGTCGTCTCAGATCCGATGAGGAACAGGTCGGTGCCAGCTTGATTAATAGTGGCGCTGCCATCGGCCGCAATGGATACCGGTGAAACGGTGTAGCCGTTGGCATCGAGAAAGGTCTTGAACGTGTTGGCCGTGGTTGCACCGTTGGCATCGGCCGCCGAGAAGAGATAGGTGATGCGAACGCCGCCGGCGGTGACTGCCAGAGGCTGTTGCGTCTGGGCCGGGTTGGCAGCGAGTGCGGTGGCTGGGCGCGTATTGGCATTCGCAGGTGTGCCGCCGACACTACTCCACAACACGGCAGTGGCAATGCCGCCAGAAATCCATCGAGAAAGTAAGTTGGAATGCATAGCTATGTCTCCTGATTTGGAAGACACATCACAGAACCCCCCAGCTCTGGATGTGTCTCTGTGTCAGTGAACGATGTGCTGAGTGGAATTTCGGCAAAGCGTGGACTGGTTGCCAGCAGCCAGCTGCTAGCTGCCAGCAGCCAGCTGCTAGCTGCAAGCTGCAAGCCTGAATGTCCGAAGAAATTTGCGTCAGAGCCAAAAGAATGTCCTATAATTTTTTTCATGGCGATGAGATGGTCTTGGCGGGCACACGGTGTCCGGCGCACCCCGAGTTCCCCGCGCTCGTTGAGCATTCGGCGCATAAGGCGCGTTCTCCCGTTGGTGTGTCTGGCGGCCGGGTTGCTGGGCATGGTTCCACAAGTCAGCACTGCACAGGAACCGCCGCCGGGGGGCAACCTATTGAAGAACCCTGGCTTTGACTGGCCGGTATCGGCCCGGGCGGATATGTGCAATCCCGGCGCGGCCAAGGGCAATGTGATCGTGCCGCACGATTGGGAGCCCTATTGGACCTGCAAGTCGGGCAAAGAGAATAATCAAGACCAGATCAACCGCGCCCCCGAGTTCCGCATGATGACGGCGGAGATGGCCAGTGATCGGGTGCACACCTATCCCACGGCCGGCAGTTTCTTCACCTTCTGGTCCTTGAACCGCTCGGCCGGATTTTATCAGTTGGTGCCCAATATTGCGCCCGGCACGCGCCTGCGGTTTAACATCTGGGTGAATTTGCTCACCACAGATTCGGATGTGCTGCCGTTGAATTCCTCGCGCGCGCCCGGCGGGTTGCAGGCGCGGGCGTGCATGCATACCACGGGCGGCATGGGGTTGATCCCTGACATGACCGACGCGAAAGTGGTGTGCGGGGCGTGGTCGCGGCCTTACGACACCTGGGGCGAGGTGTCGGTGGAAGCGGTGGCGGCGGCCGGTCAGGTGGTCGTCATTATCGACACCACAGCCGATTACCCGGTGAAGCACAATGACGTGCATGTGGATGATGCCTCGCTGACCGTAGTGGGCGCTGCATCGGCCAGCGCGCCGGCTGCGCCCGCAGCATCTGCGCCCGCAGCAGTGGCGCCGGCGGCCGCCGCACCCAGCACCAGCTCGGCCCAGGTGACTGTGAAGGGCGAGACCGCCAATATTCGCAGCGCGCCCAATTTGGGCGGCACAATTCTCAATGCCGAGACACAGGGCCAGTCGTTTAATGTGCGCGGCTACAGCAGCGACAAACAGTGGTGGCAGATTGAGTATGCCGGTGGCACCGGTGGGATTGCCTATGTGCACAACTCGGTGGTGACGCCGAATGGGGCGGCGCAGGCAGCTTTGACTGGGAGCCCTGCGCCGGCTGCGGCCGCACAAGCCTCAGCGCCAGCACCCATTGCCGCTCCGCCCGCAACGGGTGGGACCCCGCAAGTGGTGGTGACCACGGCGGGAGATCGGTTGAACGTGCGGGATGCGCCGGGTGCCACCGGCCAGGTCATTGCCAAAGCCAGCAACGGCGCCGTGCTGGATGTCAAAGGTATTTCGGCCGACCGTCAGTGGTGGCAGGTGGCCATACCCAATGGCACCGGCTGGGTGATGGCCAGTTGGGTGACGCCTAACACTGCGGCGAAGCAAGTGACGCCGGCGTAGTCTTAAACTAAATATTGGCCATCAGGGGCATAGAACAGGAGGTTGTAGGCAAGCTCGTTTATAGAGTTTGCCCACAGCCTCCTGTTTCGTTATTAGGAAAGCCGGAGTCTCTTTGATGAAAGTTAGGAATTAAGTTCGGTAAAGAAAATGGGCGGATGCGAGCGATTATAGAAAGTCATACCCAAATGTCGTCATTCCCGCGTAGGCGGGAATTCAGGGTTAGCTCCACTGTTGCGTCGGGGTTACGCCTAGATTCCCGCCTGCGCGGGAATGACGTTGCTAGGTAAAGACTTCCCTTGATGGTTCGTTTACCAGTTTTATTTTTGAACCTTCATTAAAGATGTGTGCGCTGGACTGTCTTCCTCATTTTTGTTTGGCACGGCTTCATCGGTCTGGCTAATTTGTTGATGCAACAATTTGAGACACAGCACTCATTTCAGTGAACGGACTGCGAACGGCCTGATGCGGATCAACGTGTCATTTGCAAGGGCAAGGTGCTACAAAACTGTCGCGAAGACATGCGCTAAATGACATTGCTCGGCATTCCTCGTTGTTGTTTCAGTAAATTAAGATTTTCGTCATTTGCCAATCACATTTGCGTGTGATAAAACTTGAACCTCGGATAAACCAGTTTGCACGCGCCGAGACCTGCTGCAGACTGGCTTCCAGCTATAAGTTTCTCGTTTGTATCCAGGAGGATTTTCTATCATATGAAGCGGAATAAGCTTACTCGACGTCAGTTACTACAGATTTCCGCGATGGGCAGTGCTGCACTCGTTGCGGCTGCCTGCGCGCCAGCCCAACCCACTGCCGCCCCCGCGGCCCCAGCTGCTGCCGAACCCACCGCGGCACCGGCTGCCGCTGAAGCGACTGCTGCTCCCACCGAGGCCACCGCCGTTCCCGCGGCCGCCGAGGCCACGGCTGCTCCCTCGCTGATGGCGGAAAATGTGCCCGAAGTGCCGCGCAACCAGACTCTGGTATTGGGTTGGGGCACCGTGGACACCATTGGCGTGAATAACCCATGGGCCACCGGCTACAACCACCAGCATGGCAGCAACTTCCACTGGGAGCCGCTGTTCTATTATGCGATCTTCGCCGGCAAGGAATTGCCGTGGATTGCAGAGAGTGGCGAATATAACGCTGATTTCACCCAGCTCACCATCAAGCTGCGCCCCGAGGCCATGTGGAGCGACGGCACACCCATCACGGCCGATGATGTGCTGTTTACGCTGGAAGGTCAGAAGAGCAACGAGAAGCTGTCCTATCACGCGCAGGTATTGCAGTTCGTCAAGGACATCAGCAAGACCGATGCACAGACCGTGGTTATCAACTTCAACGAGCCCTCGCCGCGCTTCAAGTTTGAGGTGCTGACCCTGAAGTTCGACACTGGCATTCCCATTGTGCCCAAGCACATTCTGGAGAAAGAAGCTGATGTCAACGCCTACACTGGTGGTTTGGAAATCCCCGTTTCGGGTGCCTATAAGATTGTGGCCTGGAACGCGGACCAAATCGTGCGCGATTATCGCGAGGACTGGTGGGCGGCCAAAGCCGGCGTCGCCGGTGTGCCCGATGTCAAGCGGGTCATCGTGCAGAAGATTGGTGCCGACATGGGCACCGTGGCCCAGCGACTGGTGAACAACGAGTTCGACTCGGCCCTGGACTTCCGCAACGACATCATCTCCACAATTCTCAAGCAAAACCCCAAGGTGACCAGCCACACCGGCGCGGACGAACCGCACGGCTATCTGGACTGGTGGCCGAACTCGCTGTGGATGAACACCCAGATCGAGCCGTTTAATGACCCCAACGTCCGCCGTGCCATTGCCCTGACGATTGACCGTGACACGATTGACGAGGTGGTTTACAACGGCGCGAAGGTCACCAACGTATATCCCTTCCCACTCTACCCGACCTTGCAAGCCTTTGCCGACTCGGCCAAGGAGCTGTATGACAAATATCAGCCCCGCAAGTTCGACCTGGAAGAGAGCGCCAAGCTGTTCGAGGCCGCCGGCTTCACCAAGAACGGTGATGGCATGTGGGAGAAGGGTGGCGCAACCATCCCCGGTGTCATCAACGGCTTCGAGGGCATCCATGCCGACATTGTGCCGGTGCTGGTCGAATTGCTGCGTGCCGGTGGCGTTGATGCCTCGATCAACTTCGGAACCGACGCCTCCCAGAACATGGCCGACGGCAAGGCTGGCTTCTACATGTTTGGCCACGGTGCCAGCCTGATCGACCCGTATGCCGCGTTCGAGTTGTTCCATAGCCGCTACAGTTTGCCAATCGGCACTGTCGCTGGCAACGGCCGCTTCTCGCGCTACAAGAATGAGGCTTATGACAAGATCGTGGATGCGATGGCCCCATTGCCAGCAGATGATCCCAAGTTCCAGGAGCTCGCGCTTCAGGCCATGGAGATCTATTGGCGCGACACGATCGACATCCCGATCATTCAGTGGTTGCACCGGATTGCCTACAACCAGACGAATTGGACCAACTGGCCGACGGCGGCCAACGTGGGTCCCGGCTGCAACGGCGCCTTCTGGGCGCACACCGGCCATCTGGTAGTGACGAACCTGAAAGCCGCGACAGCCTAAACGCTGATCTCGCTGCTGTCTTGTGATTCCTCCGGACATCACACGCCTTTGGCTTAAAAACCAAAAGCGTGTGATGTCCGGAGCGGGTATTCAGTGAACGCGCAAAGCGCAGGGGCTGTGTGTAACAGGCCGGCACCTTGCAGGTGGTTCACCCATACTCGTCGATCGTTGATTTCGTTACTGCGAAGAGCGAGGCCTGGTCCTCGCGCTTTGTTTTAAGCGGTTTACGAGCGAGCTGGCACCTCGCAAGCGAGCTGGCATCTCGCAAGCGAACTGGTATCTCGAGAGCGGAAGAAAAACAATGAGTGTTACGTATATCATCCGGCGCGTCCTGTTTCTTTTTCTCGTCGTCTGGGTGGCCGCCACGATCATCTTCTTCATTCCTCGTTTGTCGAGTCGAAATCCTATTCGTGAGCGGTTTGCCGAGTTGGCGCGTTCGGGTGGCTTCTCTGCCCAGAACCTGGAGCAAATTGTTGGCGCCTACAACAAGCAGTTCGGCCTGGACAAACCTCTGATCGAGCAGTACTTCAATTACATGGGCCAGCTGGCTCGCGGCGATCTCGGCCCTTCACTCTTTCGGTATCCCAAACCGGTGATTGAACTGGTGATGGATGCATTGCCGTGGACGATTGGGTTATTGCTGACGACGACGATATTGTCCTTTATTCTGGGGAATTTGATCGGCGCGCTGGCATCGTGGCCGCGCAGCCCGGGCTGGGTCAAGGGCATCATGGGGCCGATCATGATGTTGCAAGGCATACCACCCTACTTATTGGGGCTGCTGCTGTTGTTCTATGTGGGCTATCGGCTGCAGCTACTTCCCCTCGGCGGCGCCTACACCAAAGGCACCTTCCCCAACATGTCCATCAGCTTCATCCTGGATGTGGCCAAGCATCAAATTTTGCCGGCCCTGTCGCTGATTTTGGCGACGACGGGATTTTGGGCGCTGGGCATGCGCGGCATGGGTGTGACCATTCAGGGCGAAGACTATGTCAACTTTGCCGAGCACAAAGGCCTCTCGCCGGGACGGATTTTCAGCGGCTATTACGTGCGCAACGCGTTGCTGCCACAGGTGACCGGATTGGCGCTGTCGTTCAGTGGTGTAGTCGTGTCGGGTGGCTTGATCGAGAACCTATATGGGTTGCCGGGCGTCGGAAGTGTGTTGGGGCAGGCCATCGTCGCCAACGACTATTTTGTGATCTACGGCATCACGATATTCCTGATTCTGGCGGTGGCGATCTTTATGTTGATCGTGGACCTTATTTATCCGCTGCTCGACCCACGCATTCGGTACTAAGAAAGAAGTTGTTAGTGATTAGTCGTTAGTAGCGGATCCGAGGAAGTTTCTAAACTCAATGACTAATAACTAAGAACTAAAAACTGAGTTGACTATGGCAACCACTTCCCCTGCGATTAATCCCGTCAGCGCCCCCAACTCGATGGTGCAAATGCCCTCGCGCGGCGTGTTGTTCGCTCGCTATCTGCGGCGCAACAAAAGCCTGGCAATTGGCATATTCATCGTCTTGTTTCTCATTCTCTTTACGGTCATTGGTTCAGCCACCCTCAATACCGTCAAGTTGGCTTATCCTCTGGCCGTGAAACCCAAACAGCCGCCCGATCTAGCCTGTTTGTTTGACCCCACCAAGTCGGTGGGCAAAGGCTGCTTTCCCCTCGGCAGCGACTTCTATGGCCGTGATTTGCTGGCCACAATGGTGCGCGGCATCTGGCAGACCGCAGTGATTGGGGTGATGGCCGGCGCCATCGGCACCGCCATCGGGGTCATCCTCGGCTTCATCTCCGCATTTTATGGAGGCGTGGTCGACACGATCATCAAAGGCGTCTGTCAGGTGCTGCAACCGATTCCGGTTTTTCTCATTCAAGTGCTCGTCGCCAGCTCCATCGACAAGCGCTATGTCACCATTTATGCGATGGCGCTGATCATATGTTTGCTGGCCTGGCCAGGGCCAACTCTGGTCGTGAGATCGCAGGTGCTCTCGATGAAGGAGCGCATGTTTGTCAGTGTGGCGCGGCTGTCGGGCATGACCAATTTTGAGATCGTGTTCAAGGAGATTCTCCCCAACCTCTTGCCGTTCATCGCGGCCAGCTTCGTTGGGCAGGTGTTCGGTGCCATCTTCGCCTCGTTCGGTTTGTCGGTGCTGGGTCTGGGCCCACTCCGCGAACCGCTGATCGGCAACACGCTCTACTTCTCGCAATATCAGGCCGCG
>JBBQST010000103.1:0-10975 GCA_038213625.1 Thermoflexales bacterium | reverse complement strand
CCTGTTGCGGCGCGCCGGGGCCGAGGTGATCTACCACGAGGTGGCTTTGCCGCAGCATGCCGATGCCAGCTTCGTGTTCGATCCGGCGCTGGTGACCGATGCCGGCGCGATCCTGCTGAGCATGGGCAAACCACTGCGTCGAGGCGAGGAAGCGGCCATGCGGCAGACCTTCGAGCGGCTGAGCATTCCCATTCTTGCGGCGCTCGAAGGCGAGGCACGGGCCGAAGCCGGCGACATGTTGTGGGTGGACGAGCGCACGCTGGCGGTGGGGCTGGGCTTCCGCACCAATGCCGAAGCGGTGCGGCAACTGCGCGCTGTGCTGGAGCCGATTGGGGTGCAGGTGATCGCGGTCGAACTGCCCTATTTCACAGGGCCGGAAGCGTGTTTGCACCTGCTCTCGCTCATCAGCATGGTGGATGAAAAGTTGGCGGTGGTGTATCCGTCGCTGATAAGCGTGCCGTTCTGGCAGGAACTGCAACGGCGCAACATTCGCTTTGTGGAAGCGCCCGAAGATGAGTTTATGAAGACCCAGGCCACGAATGTGCTGGCCACGGCTCCCGGCGAGTGCATCATGCTGGAGGGCAATCCCATTACGCAGCAGCGCCTGATCGATGCGGGCTGCGAGGTGCAAACCTATCGCGGTGTCGAGCTGTCGTTCAAGGCCGAGGGCGGGGCCACCTGTCTGACGCGGCCGTTGTTGCGAATGCGTTAGCGCAACTCTCTGATGGTGCCTTCGCCATAGTAGGCCATGCGCTGACCGCCATTGGCTTTCAAAATGGCTTGAGCCGCCGCAATCGTTTCATTGGAATGCGCGCGCACCAAAACCATGCTGGCGCCGTTTTTGATCTGCTCCAGATACATCTCGCGTGGCGTGCCTTCTTCGGATAAAGACATCTTCACACGGTCGAAGAAGCTTTGCCGGCCTTCAATCAACTTAACATCGGCCAGAATTTCCTGTGAGTTAAACACGCGCACATCGTCGAAATTGGCGTCGCGTAAATGCTGACGAATCGTGTCTGTGCCATCTGGTTCGTTCACCAACGCTACGACAAAGCCCTTGGGGTAAAACATGCCCGATCCGGTGATGATGCCTTCATTGCTGTCCATATTGCTGTCCATATTGCTGTCCATATTGATTCACTCCTGATTATAATTTTTAAGTTTTGCTAATGCAAAATTTGCCGCAAAAACGCCTGCGCGCGCGCTTCGTGGGGATTGGCAAAGAACGCTTGCGGCGTGTTGCGCTCGACGATCTTGCCGTGGTCCATGAAGATGACTTCGTCGGCGGCATTGCGCGCAAAGCCCATCTCGTGGGTGACACAGATCATGGTCATGCCGCTTTTGGCCAACTCCATCATCACGTCCAACACTTCTTTGATCATCTCAGGGTCCAGCGCACTGGTCGGCTCGTCGAACAGCATGATCTTGGGGTTCATGGCCAGGGCACGGGCGATGGCCACCCGCTGTTGCTGGCCGCCAGAAAGCTGTGACGGATAGACACTGGCTTTTTCGGGGATGCCCACGCGCTCTAATTGTTGCATGGCCATCTTGCGCGCCTCGTCCTGGCCCCGGCCACGCACAATCCGCTGGGCCAGCATGATGTTTTCGATGGCGGTGAGATGGGGGAAGAGATTAAATTGTTGAAACACCATGCCGACCTCGGCCCGGATCGCATTGATGTTCTTGTGGTTCTGGGAGACAACGATGCCGTCGACGACGATCTCGCCGCTGGTCGGCACCTCCAGGTGATTGATGCAGCGCAACACCGTGCTCTTGCCACTGCCGCTGGGGCCGATGATGACCACGACCTTGCCTTTGCCCACCGTCAGGCTCACATCATCCACGGCTCGCAGCTTGCCGAATTGTTTGACGAGATTTTTGATTTCAATCATGAGCAAGTTGTTAGTGCTTAGTTGTTAGTGATTAGTTGGACAGTTTGCCGCAGGTTCAGGCACTAACGACTAACCACTAATAACTAACAACTTTTGTTTACTGACTGCTCTTCGCCAACCGATTCTCAATGGCTTTCACAATCAACGACAGGATCAGCGTCATGGCCAGATACATGAAGGCGAGGGTGTTGTAGGTCTCGGGATAACGAAAGGATGACGCGGCGTACAAGCGCGCTAAATTGGTGATGTCGTTGACGCCGAGCACGGAGACGAGTGACGAGTCTTTGAGGATGCTGATAAAGTCGTTGCCCAACGGCGGCAAAATGCGCCGTACGGCTTGCGGCAAAATGATGTAGCGCATGGCCTGCATATAGCTCATCCCCAGCGAGCGCGCGGCCTCCATCTGCCCGCGGCCAATCGATTGAATGCCGGCCCGAAACGTCTCGGCCTCAAAGCCACCGTAGGCCACCGCCAGCGCAATCACCGCCCGAAACGAGAAGTCGAAGGTGGCCGGACGAATGCCAAACAGTGTCAGCATAGGCGGAATAATCACCAGCGCCACGTAGAAGATCAGCACCAAAATTGGCACGCCGCGCACAATTTGCACATACAACGTGGCCAGGTTATAGATGATGGGATTCTTGGACACCCGCCCCAGTCCCACGATGAGACCGATTACGATGGCGATGAAATAGCTCACGGTTGCCACCGCCACCGTCAGCACGATGCCGCTGCGCACGCGGCTAAAAATTGCCACATACGTCTCGTTGGACAGGAAGTTATAGAACAGCACCAACCCGGCCAGGATGATGATGATCAGCCACCATGGCAGTTGCGACAACTTGCCCACGAATTGATTTTGAGTTGAGGATTTTGCGGATGAGGAGATCGGGGCCATGTAAATAAAAAAACCTGACAGGCCATTTTTTGGCTTGTCAGGTTTTACACCAACTCAGCAATTCAAACAAAGTGTGGACTTACTTTGCCGGCGTCACGGTTGGGAATGCCGTCGCGCCGGGCTGAATGGTGTCGTAGGTGATGCCCTTGCTGGCGAAATCCGCCCCGAACCACTTCGCGTTAATGGTAGCCAGGGTGCCATCGGCCTTGATCGCGGCCAGACCCGCATTGAACGGTGCAACCAGATCACTGCCTTTCGGGAACACAAACCCCAGCTCCTGACCGATCAGGCTGCCTTCCAGCAGTTTGATCTTGTCGCCGTTGGCGCCAACGTAGCCGACACCGGCCGTGTCGTCAATCACAGTGCCGTCCACATCACCCGCAATGGCCGCTTGCACGGCCAGGTCGAATGTGTCGAAGCCGATCACGTTGGCCTCGCCGACCAGCTTCACAGCCTCATCGTAGTTGGTGGTGCCCTTCTGGCTGCCCAGTTTCAATTTGCCGCTGGTGTCTTTGAACGCATCGAGCGTGGTCAGCGGGCTGTCGCTCTTGACCAGAATACGCTGATCCACCGAGATGTAGCCGTCGCTGAAGTCCACGACCTTGGCGCGGTCATCGGTGATGGTGATGCCATCGGCGGCCAGATCGAACTGACCGGCAGCCACCGCCGCAATCATGTTGTCCCAGGCAATCTGCTGGTAGACCGGCTTGCAGTTCAGCCGCTTGCACACCTCGGCAATGGTGTCATAGTCCCAGCCCTGGGCGTCGCCACCGGATGCGGGAATAAAGTTGAACGGGATATACGCGTTCTCCAGCGCAATCACGATTTCGCGGCCGCCCAGGTCGGGCAATGCCGTGGTGGCGGTCATTGCTTCAGTCGCCGTCATGGCTTCGGTCGCGGTCATCGCTGCGGTGGCTTCAACGGCTGGTGCTTCGGTTGCGGCCATTTCAGCAGGGGCAACCGTGGCTTCGGCCGGCGCAGCCGCCGGAGCCGTGGTCGGCGCAGGTGCTGCGGGTGCTGCGCAGGCCGCCAAAATCAGGGCTGCCGCAGCGGTGCTCATCAAAAAAGATCGTCTGTTCATTGTGGGTGTTCACTCCTTAATGTGGCGCGCACATCGGGGATTGCGCCAAACTCATCGCCTCACGCAAGATTCTACAATACGCATTATTTCGACAGCGTGCGCCGCTGTTTTGAGATAGGACTCACATGATCCCGGCTCGCAAAAACCCATTTCTCAACTGGTTGATCTACAAGCTGCTGATACAAAGCGGCTTGCGTTCCTCGTTCTTTCGAGTCAATCTGAGGCAGGCCGCGCCACCGCCTGACGGCACAGCCCCGGTCATCCTCATCGCCAACCACAGCAGTTGGTGGGATGGCCATCTGGCCATGGCGCTGAACGAGGAGCGCTGGCGCATGGACGCCTACATGATGATCGAGAACACCCAACTGACTCGCTATAAATTTTTCACCTGGGGCGGCGCATTCTCGGTGGACCGGCACGATGGCCGCAGTGCACTGGCCTCGTTGCAATATGCCGCCGATCTGGTCAGCAGCACGCCGCGCCGGCTTCTCATCCTGTATCCACAAGGTGAGATCCTGGCCAACGATGTGCGGCCGCTGCATTTTTTCAGCGGTGTGGGGCATCTGGTGAAGGATGTAACCCAGCGCGCCGGCGCGTGCCATGTCTACTCCGCCGCGCTCCGCTATGAGTTCATCGGCGAGCAAAAACCCGAGGCCTTCATCAGTGTCGGCCCACCCACCACGTTTAGCAGCACAGATTTGCCCGCGGCCAAAGCCATCGCAGGGGTGCTGGAAACAGAGCTCACCAGCGAGTTGGATCGCTTGCACGCCGATGTTGTCGCGTATCGATTGGACACGTTCGAGCCGATGCTGTCGGGCGGGTGGAGCATTAATCGATTGTGGGACGCGCTGCGGGGCCGCAAGGGGATTAAGCAGGTGGGGCGCGAACGTTAGCGGAGGGATTCGTCGACGTCGACGTCGACGTCGAGGTCGACGTCGACGATTCTGCAACTTATCTCAAACTTAGCGTTGCTTCAAAACCCCCTCCGCCGTCCGAAACGCCAGCGCCATCAGCGTCAACACCGGGTTAAACCCGCCATTGGTCACATGCACTGACCCATCGGCCACAAACAAATTCTCGTGCCCGTGCACCCGGCCGTGCGAGTCCACCACCGAGGTGTTGGGGTCATGGCCCATCCGGCACGTTCCAGCCTGATGCTGGCCACCGCTCAGGCCCAACCCCGGCGGCCCGCCCCAGGTCTTCACCGCGCCGCTGGCCTTGATCCACTCACCCGCGCGCTCCCACATGAATTTGGCCGTGCGCACCGTTTCGGGATGGGTGGTGCCGCTGAGCTGGGCCACCGGCATGCCCCATGTGTCCTTCACGCTCGAAGCCAGGGTCACCCGCGCATCGGGGCTGGGAATGTCCTGGGTCGGCCCCTTGATCTCGACAAAGCGCCGGTAGTTCTCGCGCATGAACTGCTTGTTGGCCGCACCCCAGCGCGGCACATCCGGCGGCAAATGGCGCAGCCAGAACGTCATCGGCAGCAACACAAACTCATCGGCCAGCAACCCGCCGCCAATCACCGGGCCGTGCTCATCTTCGTTGCCATGCGACCAGCGCACTGTGGCCGTGTTGACGCCAGGTCCAATCCCGTCCCACACCGGCTCCGGCATCAACCCCATCACGCCTGGGTAGTAGTGGCCCTGCAAATGGCGGCCCAATTGATCGCCCTGATTGCCAAGCCCGTTTGGCTGCTGGGCCGATGCACTGTGTAGTAACAGGCGTGCGGTTTCGATGGCGCCGGCCGCGCACACGACCACGCCCGTTTTGATCATGTGTTGCTCGCCGTTGCCGTCGAAGTAGGTCACGCCAGTCACCTTGCCGCTGCCATCGGTGTCGATGTGGGTGACCATGGCTTCGGTTTCGAGGTGGCAGCGGCCGGTGGCCAGCGCCCGCGGCAGCATCGTGTTTTGCGAGCCGTTCTTGCCCTCCACCGGGCAGGCAAAGCCCACGCAGTGCTGGCATTGGATGCAGGCCGGCCGGGCCAGATATGGCACCGAATTCACCAGCAACGGCACTGGAAACACATCCCAACCCAGTTGCCGGGCGCTGGACCGGAATAACCTACCCTGCGAGTTCAATGGCACAGCCGGCATGGGATAGCCTTTTTGCCGTGGCCAGTGTTGCGCCATCAATTCGCTGTCCGCGCTCACGCCGATCTCCCACTCGGCCCGCTCGTAATACGGCGCGAGGTCGTCGTAAGTAATCGGCCAGTCGGCCAGCGAGCTGCCCTCGGGCACGCCGTAGGTGCTGGCCATCTTGAAGTCGGTGGGCAAAAAGCGCCAGGCCTGGCCGCCGTAGACACGGGTGCCGCCGCCCACACCCATCGCATTATTCTGGTAGCCGCCTTCATACGGCAACACCGTTCGCTCGCGGCCCTGCCCGTCCACGGCAACCCGTGGGTTGCCGGCATTGTCGTCGGGGCCAAAGTTCTGGCCATACAGCGAGAGCCGGTGGTTGCGCAGATGATCGCGCGGGATCTCGGCAAAGGTCTTCTCGCGGCCACGCTCCAGCACCAGCACACGCATACCGCCCTCGGCCAGCACCGCAGCGGCAATGCCGCCACCACCCCCTGCACCGATCACAATTGCATCGTAAGTTTTGTTTGCACTCATCTTATTTTTTTCAGCCTTTATCAGCCTTTAACGGTGTAGCCGATCATGTGCCACGCCACACCGGCTTTGTTGCCGCCGTTGTTGGGGTCGCTGTAGAAGCCTTCGTTGACGTGCTGAATGGCCATGGCGAAGAAGGCCGGCGCGTCGGGCCAGTTGGTAAACACGTCACCGCGTTCCACCGCAACCAGGATGCCATCCTGGGCGGCGTTGCCCAGCTCGGCAAAAGGCTTGCCGGTGCGGGCGCGCGCCTCGCCGTCCAGCGCCTCCAGGCCTCGCCGATATGGCTCCACCTGGGGACGCAGATCGCGCTCAAACTGGTGGGCCAGGTAATCGCCGACGCCGGCCTGCCAGCCGCTGGGCCAGTCTGGGTCCTGCGGAATGATGCGGTCGGCCAGCGCTTGAAGGGTGCGCCAATGCTCGTCAGTTAACGATGTGTGCTCGGGTTGCATAGTCGCGATTATCTTGCGGATGGCCGAGTTGGCAAAAGTATAAAGACAGTTCCGAACTCTCTGAAGAGTTCGGAACTGTCTTTCACCCGTCTTCCTCTATCTTTATGTCCAATTATTTGCTTTACGTTGCAGTCTTGCGTATCATTTGTCCGGCATGCACGTTGAAAGAGCTTCCGAAGACATTTATATCTTTACCAGCGAGCGTTATGCCCAAGTAACGGCCAGTTTGATCGTCTCGGGCAATACGGGCGTATTGATTGACACCCTGCCGTTTCCTGAGGAGACGGCCCAAATTGCGCTGCTCGCACATAAGCGCTGCCCTGACGGGGTGCGCTATATCATTTACACGCAGCACGAAGCCGATCATATCTACGGGGCCTATTTGTTCCCGAGAGCCGAGATTGTCGCGCACACCATGGCTCGCGAGTTCATGATCGCGAAAGCCTACAACGCGCTGGCGCAGGCCAAGACCAGCTCCAAGGAATTTGATCACGTCAGCATTCGGCTGCCCACATCCACCTTCTCGCAAGGCACCTTTACCCTGCGCCTGCCCGGCAAAACGCTGGAAATATTTCCCACCTCCGGCCACACGCCTGATTCTGTGTCGGTGTTGCTGCACGAGGAGCGGCTGTTGTTCGCCGGCGACACGGTCATGGCCATCCCGACCATCGCCAGCGGCGACGTCAATCAGCTCAAAGATTCGCTCACCCGCATTGCCGGCATGCAGTTGGAGAGCATCGTTCAGGGCCACGGCGAGATGATTTTGCGCGGCGAGATCAAAGAGGTGATGCGCCGCAGCATCAACTACCTGGACAATCTGCAAGCCAAGGTGCAGAACATCATCGAGACCGGCGGCACCCGCGAGCAGGCCCGCGCCATCACCATCGAAAGCTGCGGCCTGCAACGCGTGCTGCTAAACGGCGTGGTGGGGCCGTTGCACATCGCCAACGTGCTGGCGCTGTATGACCGGATGAAGCTCTACGGCATCCCCGTGCAGAGCGCGCAATCCCTGGCCCTGAGCGCGGCCTATGCTGCCACCGAAGACGCGGCCAGCACTGCCAAATCATCAGCCAAAGCCGCCAAGGCCTCGGCCAAGGCCGCCAAAGCGCTGGCCGCCATGCCGCCGCCCAAGCCGCCCGAGCCGGTCATCGTCACCGTGCCGCCGCTGGCCAATTCCATTCTGCCGGTCAACAAGCCCAAGGTTCGCCGCAAGGCTGTGCCAAAGAAACCGGCCGTCAAGCCGGCCATCAAACCTGCGGCCAAATCGACACCGGCCAAAAAAGCCAAGACAGCGGCTCCTGCCAGCACGACCCGCCCCTCATCCAAAACAAAAGCCACCGCTGCGGCCGCCCCGGTTCAGCTTACATCGACCAAACGCAAGTAAGCGCGCGAGTAAGCGCGCAACCAAGAGCACACAACAAATGGCCGATACAGGGGGCCGTGAATGAGCCTGATTCAAGCGCTATTGCTGGCATTGGCCTATGCGTTTGCTCGCTCATCTTTCAATTTTGGGCTGGGCAACTATGTGCTGTCGCAGCCATTGGTCGCCGGCCTCTTCGCCGGTATTCTGTTGGGTGATCCAGCGCGTGGGGCCGCACTCGGCGGCGCGCTCAATCTCATCACCCTCGGCATCTCGCAACTGCGCATTCGCATCGGCCCCGATGTGGCTCTGGTCGGCTATGTGGGCGTGCCACTCCTGCTGCTGAGCGGACTGCAAGCCGATGCGCCCGGAGCCGCGCTCATCTTCACCGCCCTCATCGCCCTCGGCACCCTGCTCACTTTTGCCAGCGGCTTCGTCAACACCATTCTGACTCACTGGTCGGATCTGTTTGCCGAGACCGGCGAGATCGGCGTGGTCAGCGGCATCGCCATTTTGCCCTCGCAGGTGTGGTTGTTCATCAGCTCGTTCCTGCCGGTGCTGCTGCTGTTGCGCGTCGACACGGCCCTGCTCTTTCAGATCGCCGAATCGATTCCACCCTGGCTCCAGATCGCCCTGGTCGCGTGCCAACAATTATTGGCCGCGCTCGGCATCGCCCTCAGCCTCAACCTCATCATGCGCGGCAG
The DNA here is from genome assembly GCA_038213625.1 of Thermoflexales bacterium. Lineage (GTDB taxonomy): Bacteria > Chloroflexota > Anaerolineae > J036 > Brachytrichaceae > JANMVQ01. The sequence continues at coordinate 1,973 of JBBQST010000103.1, read as the reverse complement.
CAGCATCGCCTATTTGCTGCTGGGCTGGCTGGCCTCGCTGGCGATTGGGCCACTGCCGGCCACGATCCTGGGTGGCAGCATCGCGGCCATCCATGCCTATCTGGCGCGCCGCAGACAACCGGTGCGCGATGCCGCGCCTGGTACGACGCGCACCCCCAGCGTGATCGACGCGCTCATCCCCGACGTGATGCCGTCCGACGACAGCGAAGACGACATTGAGTCGCCGCAGTCGCTGTCGATCATGCAGCTCACCTCGTCGTTTATCCTGTGGGCGTTCTTTCACAATGTCGCCTACAACTTCGAGCGCTTCCAAAATCTCGGCTTCGCCCTGGCCCTGGCCCCCATCGGCCGGCGCTTGTGGGGCACGGTCGAGGAGCGCGCCGACTTCCTGCGCCGGCATCTCACGCTGTTCAACACCGAGTGGGTGCTGGGCAGCTACATCGTCGGCGCGTCGGCGGCCTTGGAAGAGCGCAAGGCCAATGGTGACGCGATGAACAACAGCGAGTTCGCCGGGGCCAAGGTCAGCTTCATGGCCAGCCTGGACGTGCTCGGCAACGCCCTGATGAGCGGGCTGGTCATCGCGCTGGCCGTGGCGATTGGGGCACAGATCGCCAAACAAAACGGCGCATTGGGCGGCGTGTTGTTTTTGGTGATGGGGTCGACGGCCGTGATCGGCATCGCCCTGTTCGCCTACCAGCTCGGCTACCGGCAGGTGCGCCACTGGGCCACCTGGGCGCGCTTAAATGACTGGTTGCGCGCCGGCCTGTTTGGCGCGTTGCGCCTCGGCACCTTCGTGCTGGGCGCGCTCATCGTCCCCTATGCCGGCGTGCACCTGCCCATCGGCGCCACCATCCGCATCGGCGATGCCACGATCGCGCTCAGCGCCCTGATCAATGGCCTCGGCACGCACATTCTGCCGCTGGGGCTGGTGCTCTGGCTGTGGTGGTGGCTGCGCTATCGCCGCATCAATCCACTCACGCTGTTGTTTATTTGTGTGGCCGTGGCCTTTGTGGCCTGCTGGCTATTTGGGCGGTTGGGGTGGCTGTGAAGAAGAGCTGCTGGCTGCTGGCCGTTAGCCGCTAATTGCCAACTGCCAGCAGCCATTGGATTATGAACAACAAACCCCAGGCCTACCCCGCCGTGCTTGAAGCGCTGGCGCAGCCGGATTGTGCGGTGTGCCGGCTGGTGGATACGGCCGTGCGGCAGCGCATCGATGCGTTTTTGTATGAGCAAATTGTGGTGGTGGAGCGGCGCGCAGAGATTCGGGCCGCGCGCGGCTTTTGCAGCGTGCACAGCACCATGCTCAACAACGTCGGCTACATGCAGGGCAACGCCATCTTGCAACATGACGTGCTGAACGATGTGCTGCGCGAGATTAGCAAGGTGGTGCCGGATGTGGCCCACCCGGATGCCAACAAGCGCAATTTCAAGCAGATGGCTCAGGGGTTGTTCAATCGCGCCGGCGCCGTCGTCAACGCCATCAAACCGCGCCGCATCTGCGTGTTGTGCGAATACGAGCGCGACCGCGAGGCCATTTACCTGCGCGTGCTGGTGAATCACTTGCACGAGCCGGAGATTCGGGCGGCCTTCGCGGCCAGCAGCGGCGTGTGTCTGCCCCACTTTCGCGTCGCGCTGGAACTGGGCGAGATTCGCAGCGAGAATCTGCCCCTCTTCATCGAGCTCGAAACCGCCATCATCAGCAAACTAAAAGCCGAGCTGGATGAATACCTGCACAAGAGCAACGGCTCCTTCGGCTACACCCAGGGCGAAATGGGCGACGAGGCCGATGCGCCGCTGCGCGCGCTCAAACTAGTGAGCGGGCGGGTGATTCATACGGATGGGCGGTGAGGGGAAGAGAGGGCGGCGGGGTGTTTGGGGGGTGCGACCCAACCCGAACCGCCCACACCCCGCCCCCCCGCACAATACCCCGAACACCCAAAACAGCACCCCCCCCCAAAAAAACAGCCCCAAAA
>JBBQST010000102.1:0-10978 GCA_038213625.1 Thermoflexales bacterium | reverse complement strand
TGGGCCAGCCTGGCCAGCCGCGGCGAGAACTGGGCGAAGTTGGTGATGACCAGATTTTGGGTCTCGTCCCACGAGTAACTGCGCTCGCTTTTGCCGACTGGCGCGAACAAATCCCACCACGGCAGGCCGCCCTCATGGCCGAGCCGTCTGGCCTTGGCGCGCAGGTATTTGCGGAAGGTGGGGAATGAATCGCGCATGGCTCCCATCATGGCGTCCAGGGTTTCGCGATCAATGCGGGCATCCTCGACCGGCGCATGCAGCGCATCGACACGGCCGCGCTTGCGGTTGAGCACCACTGCGGCGCCTTTCACGCCGTTCATGCACGCGGCCAGCGGCTCTTTTACACTGGCCCACGCGGCATGCTCCAACTCATACGCCTCGCGGCGCACCTCGGCGTCGGGGTCGTGCTGCATGATGTTGATGATGGCGGGCATGGGCAGCTTTTCGGTGGTGCCGTTGCGCTCCATCTCCACAGTCAGTTGCGAGGTGATGGTGCCCTGCAATTTGCTCCAGGCCGTCGCCCCGCTCAGGCTCAGCTCGGCGGCCAGCGCTTCCTCGGGCTCGCTCATCATGTAGCGGCTCTGCTCGGCCGTCTCGTGCAAATAGAAGGCGTGTTGGGCTGCCAGACCGCCGCGCGCGATGACCTGGGGCAACAGGTGTTGCAGGCCACCCAGCCAGCCGGTGAAGCGCGTGTCGATCTGTGAGAACTGCACACCCAGCGGGTCAATCTCCGAGCGCATCCGGCGCGCGGTGGTGTTGAACGAGTCGGTGGCCACGGACAGGCTGATGTAGGTGTTGACGGTGTAGAACAAACGTAAAAGTGCGTTGGTGCGCTCGAGGTAGCCGTTGACGATATCGGCAAAGGCATTGATGGATGAAGTGGATGAAGTGGATGAAGTGGATGAAGTGGATGAAGTGGATGAAGTGGATGAAGTGGATGAAGTGGATGAAGTTTGGGCCGTGCTGCCGGTTTTGCTGATGTGGTGGGTGTCGAGATAACCCTCAAGCGCAGTGATATCGGCCTGAGTCTGGGCAATGGCCTGTTTCAACTCGGCCGAGTCGAGGCTGGGGTAAATGTTGGTCAGGTCCCAGTGTGGAAGGGTGCCAGTCTTGCTTGTGCTCGCCATGCGCGCAGTGTAAACGAGGGTGAGTCTGAGGTGGGGAGATTTGTGTGGATGGGTTTAACGGCAGTTGAATGGCCTTGTGCTTGCGGCCGTTCAGCAGAGGGATGTGGCTCAGGCAGACGCGCTCTTTGATCAGGCGCGTCAACTATGGCAAGCATTGGGAGACCACGGCGCAATCTTAGTGCAGTTCAATATTGTTGGATACGGGTTTGAAATGCTCGGCAACTACGAACGTGCTCGATCCATCTATCATGAAGTGCTACAGCTACGGCGTGAGATGCGAAACAAAAGATATATCGTTGAATCGCTGGAATCGTTTGCAGGGCTTGCGGCGGCGCAGGGTGATTTTTTACATGCCGGGCAGTTGCTGGGTGGTGCCGAGACAATACGCAAGTCATTCAAGTTCAATACACCTCATGCATCGCGTGTCGATCAAATTCTGGCCGGCATTCACTCGCACATGGATTTGCTGGCGTTGGCCGATGCCAGAGCCGAGGGTCAATACATGACGATCGAAGAAGCCATTGAGTATGCATTGTCGAGTGCTTAAGATACACGACGCTGTGCTGGGTTGGAATAAACGTGCCTCTAGCGCTGCAAAAAAAGCCTCGTGAGACAATACCGAAATGGCAAAGCAATACAACAAACCACCCGAGATGGTGATCGACCCCAAGAAGAAATATAAGGCAAAGTTCAAGACTTCGAAGGGTGATATTCTCATCGAGTTGTACGCCGACAAGGTGCCGAACACGGTGAACAACTTCGTGTTTCTGGCGCGCGAAGGCTTCTATGACAACACCACGTTTCACCGCGTCATCAAGGACTTCATGGTGCAGGGCGGCGACCCCGAGGGCTCTGGCCGTGGTGGCCCCGGCTACAAGTTCAAGGATGAATTTGACTCATCGTTGAAGCACACCGGCCCCGGCATTTTGTCGATGGCCAACGCCGGCCCGCACACCAACGGCAGCCAGTTCTTCATCACCCACACTGCCACGCCACATCTGGATGGCAAGCACGCCGTGTTTGGCAAGGTGATCGAGGGCATGAACGTGGTCAACAGCATCCCCGAGCGCGACCCAGGCCGCGCCAGCAAGCCGGGCGAGACGTTGATCGGTATCGAGATCATCGAGGAATAGGTTTGAGTTTTTAAGGTTGAAGGTGCAGAAGGTTTTTAAAGTTTCTCGTGCTCCGTTAGAAACTTTAAAAACCTTCTGCACCTTAAGCACCCTTCTTCGCGTGATCGGCGTTTACGATTCCGGTGTGGGCGGCCTGTCGGTGTGGGGCGAGATTGTTCGCTGCCTGCCCGAGGTGCCGCTGCTGTATGTGGGCGATCAGGCCCATGTGCCCTACGGCGCGCGCACGCTGGAGAATGTGCGCGAACTGGCCGAGCGCAACGCGTGCTGGCTGTTGGGCCGCGGCTGCGACATGATCGTGGTGGCGTGCAACACGGCCTCGGCGGTGGCGCTGCAACACCTGCGGCATACCTTTCCACACACGCACTTCGTCGGCATGGAGCCGGCGCTCAAACCGGCCGCGCGCCAGACCCAGACCGGTGTCATCGGCATACTGGCCACCCCCGTCACTTTTCGCGGCCCGCTGTATGCCAGTTTGATGGCGCGCTATAGCGCTGGCGTGACGGTGCTGGAGCAGCCGTGCCGCGATTGGGTCGATGCGGTCGAACATCTGGAGATTCAGGATTGGAAGCAGACACTGGCCTGGGACAGCCATTCTGAGTTGCGTGACCTGGTGGCCAGGGCTGTTGAACCCTTGCTGGAACAGAACGCCGACACACTGGTGTTGGGGTGCACCCACTTCCCATTTTTATTGCCGGTGATTCAACAGGTGATTAAGCATTGGCGGGCGCGGCATCCGGATTGCCCGCCTGTGAATGTGATTGACCCGGCCCCGGCCGTAGCCCGCCAGACCGCGCATGTGTGGCAGACCCAGGTGCATCCAGCCGGGATCGTGACTTCACCTGATGCGCCCTCCAGAACCTATTGGACAACGGGTGAGCCGGCCCAGTTTGAGCGCATTGCGTCATTGCTATTGGGGCAGCCAGTGATGTGCGCGAAGGCCGTGTGGGATGTTTAGGCAGAATCAGCAGTTAAAAAGGGGCAGCAGAATTAGAAAGAATTTTGGACAGAATGACAGAATAAACAAAATGGATTGAAGGTGCTGTGTTTACTACGGGTCTATTCTGTCAGTGTGTCCGCTCTCTTGAGTTTGATGAGTCGCACGAGCGCGGGCACCGCAAACACCCCCATCCCCACAAACACGCACAGACCCACCAGCGGGCCGGCCCAAAACAATACATTGGCCACGCTCTCGCCCAGCCAGACCAGCAGATAGGCGACGATGGGCAGCAGCGCATGCCAGCTTGCCCCAGCGACATGGGATGCGTGGGTGGTGCGCGACCTGCGATGCTCCAGCCACGCCCACACGGCGTAGATGCAGGCCGCGGTCACCAGCCAGCCGATGAAGTTGCTGATGGGAATGCCGAAGTAGGGGCCGCCGTCATGCCAGATCCAATTGCCGTCCTGGACCATGCGCGGGTCCAGGCTGAGATCCCAGGCGGTGATGGCGAGGGCGGAGAGCAGGATGCAGAGGAGGGGGAAAGGGGAAGGGCGAATGGGCAAGCGTTCCGAACTCTTTAGAGTGTTCGGAACTGTTTCCCATTCCCCATTCCCCCTTCCCCACTTCTGCTGAAGTAAAAACGCAACCGTGTGCCACGAGAGATACAACATGCCGCACCAGGCGATGGGGATGAGCCACGGCACCAACCCAAACAGCTTGCCACCCATTTGCTCGGTGTAGGTGTAGTGGCCGAACAGCAGGCCAGTGGCCGCGCCCAGCGCCTCAGCCCCCAACGAGATCAGCGCGCCGGTGGCGAAAAACAAGGCCGTCCACTTCAGGCCCATGCGCTCGATAGCATGGGCGATTGCAAAGGCGCACAACAAACAGGGAATGATGAACGTGGCTAGTTTTAAGGCTTCATCCCACTGATAGATGCGCAGCAGGCAGTAGGCGGGCAGGCAGAGCAGATAAGTGAGAAGGAAGAAGGTAGAAGGAAGAAAGGGGGATGTGGAACTTGTGCGGGTGGCTTTTTGTCCCAGACCACGTAAAGAGATACGGTGCATGTAATTAGCGGCTACGGCGGACCTGGGCGTAGATGCCGGGCAGGCGCAGCAGTTTCTCGGCCGTGCTGAGATGGGCGCGGCGGGTGAAGACGTTGTAGCCGTTGCCGACGATTTTCTCCAGGATGCCACGGTAAAGCAGGATGGCCGAGCCCACCGCCATGCGACCATCGGCCTTGAGTTGAGCCAGGCCAAACAGGTTGTCGGCATACAACGCGTTGGTCCGGTCGATCTGAAATTGCATCAGCTGTTGGAAGGAATCATTGTTCACTTGATTCAATAAATCCTGCTCGGTGTAGCCAAAATGGGCGAAATCTTCCAGCGGCAGATAGATGCGCCCGCGCTCCAGATCCTCGCCGACATCGCGCATGATGTTGGTCAGTTGGAGCGCAATGCCCAGATCAATGGCCGATTGGGTGGTCGGCCCATCAAAGGGCTTGCCATCGACCGAGCCGATGATGTGCATGGAAATGAGGCCGACTGTGCTGGCCACAAGATAGCAATAGCGGCGAAGCTGATCGAAAGTATCGTAGCGGCTGATGCGCAAATCCAACTCGCACCCATCGATCAACTCCTCGCAATATTGCGCCGGCAAATGATGACGCTCGCGGGCATCGGCCCAGGCCAGCAAGACCCGATGCGTTTGCGCTGCGGCGGGCCGGCGCGCGGCATGCCGCCACTCGTCCAGCGTCACCAGCGAGGCGCGCGGCCCATCTACGATATCGTCCGTGGTGCGGCAAAATGCGTAGAAGGCCCGGATGGCGCGCCGCTCGGCAAACGGCAGAAAGCTGGTGGCCATGTAAAACGACTTGCTGTGATCCTTGGTGATGGCTTCACAGTGGTCGTAGGCGGCGTTTAATTCTGTGTCGCTTTTAGGTTGTGTTGCGAGGGTGGTGGTGCTGTGGACGACTTCAGCGCCAGCCAGATGTGTGCCGTTGGTCGTGACGCCACAGCCCCCACTCCCGGCAGTGACTGCGCCGGCTTCCAATCCGATGGTGCTTTCATGGGTTGCTTTGGCGTACATAGTTTGATTTTGCAATTTCAACACAGTCACTAACACGGCGGCTTGGCCTGATCTATTGGCTTGATATCGGTTTTACCATGAAGATGATAAAGACCAAATTCTACGGGTAAACACTTCATCAGATCATCATCTGAGTGGTTGATGGTCGGAAACTAAACGGCCAGCTTAAAATCTTCGGCGATCACGCGCGCGGTCATCTTCGCGCTCATCATCACACTGGGCGTGCCACCACCGGGCTGGGTGCTGGCCCCGACCAGATACAGGCGGTTCACTTCCTCGCTCTTGTTGTGCGGCCGAAAGAATGCCGATTGGGTGAGCACGGGCTCGGGTCCAAAGGCATTGCCCAGCCAGCTATTCAGGCTGTTTTCAAAGTAGTCTGGCGTGATGTAGCTTTTGTAAACCAGTCGCTCGCACAAACCCGGCAGGTAGCCGGCTTCGTCCAAAAAGCGCAATGCTTTGTCCACGTAGGCATCGCCGATTTTGGCCCAGTCGATGCCGCTGGCTTTGTTTGGCACCGGCACCAATGTGTAGGCGGCGTGGTGGCCGGGCGGAGCCATGCTGGGATCGGTCAGGGTGGGCAGATGCAAATACTGCGAGAACTCTTCTGGCAGGACTTTGCGGTTAAAGACATCGTTGAGCAAGGTCTCGTAGCCGGGGCTGAGCAAAATGTTGTGATGGCGCAGGCGCTCGCCCTCGTGCCCATCGGCCCGAAAACCAAAATAGATCACCACCAGCGACATGGATTGACGCATGGCTTTGATGCGCAGATCGCCATTAATACGCCGGTATTTGGAATCCACCAGCTTCATATAGGTGTTGGCGTAGTCGCCGTTGGAGATGACGAGATCGGCGGGAATATCGGTGCCGTCGGCCAACGTCACGCCCTCGGCCGTGGGCTTGCCCGACTGCCGCGCGATATTGATTTTGGTGACTTCGCTGTCGTAGCGCATTGTGCCGCCGAGTTCTTCGAACTTGCGCACAAAGGCGTTGACCAGCGCGCCGGTGCCGCCCATCGCGAAGTGAATCCCCCACGTCTTCTCGACAAAGTGGATCATGGCATAGATGGCGGGCACGCTGAGCGGGTTGCCACCGACCAGCAACGGCTCGAAGCTGAACACGCGGCGCAGCTTCTCGCTGGTGAAATATTTGCCGGTGAACGAGAACAGCGTGCGCACGGCATCCAGCTTCAATAGATCGGGCAGCACGCGCAACATGCTGGATACATCCTTGAAATAGGTGTAGCCGAGCTGGAGGAAGCCGCGCTCGAAGATGGCTTGCGCGGCGGTATGAAAGCGCTCGTAACCCGCCAGATCCTGAGGAGCCAGGCGCTGAATTTGCTCGCGGGTATGCACGGGGTCGCCGTCATAGTCGAACCAGGTGCCGTCGCTGAAGTAGATGCGATAGAACGGCAGAATCGGCACGATCGTGACATAGCGCGACGTGTTGGGGCCGCCGCTGATGCCGTGGGTGATGCGACTGTTGGGGCTCAGACTATCGGCGGGAAAGTCGGGTCCATCGAGGTTGGGCTGGCCAACTTCCAAAGAAAATAATTCTTCAATGAAGTGTGGAACCGTGATGACGGTCGGACCCATATCAAACGTAAAGCCCTGCGCGCGGTGCACAAACGCCCGGCCACCGGGGCCGCTGAGTTTTTCGACAATAGTGGTGTCGAACCCCAGACTTTGCAGGCGGATGCCCAATGACAGGCCACCAAATCCTGAGCCGATGATGACGGCGCGCTTTTTGCCGTTGGCCGGTGAGGCCGGTGAGGCCGGTCCCGACCGTGCGCGCTGCGCCATATTTCCATCCATGCTGCCGTGCTTGTTTGCTACACCTACGTCCGCTGTCATATATCGCCTTCTATAAAGATAAACATATTTCCGAACTCTAAAAGTTTATGCGAGATTTGTTTTAACATGTAGGCGCTGAAATTGAAGCGAGGTTCTAACCCCGTAACGACATTACATGAGCAGAAGCGCAAAGTTCAGAGACACTCGGCAACGCTCACAAAACACACACTGGGACCATCACCTTGATAGACCGTCACCGGTTTATCACCGGCTTCAACCTGCAACGCCGCCCCTATCTTCGATCTCATTCAGCTTCGATCTGGTTTCTGAGCACAGCCTGTGCTCGGGGTAGTCGCTCAGTTTGCGCTCGTCAATCATCATTTTAGTGACTCATTTTAGTGATTTAGTGATTCAGTAATGGTGATGGGGAATGAGCAGATGAGGCAATTTGAGCATGTTTTGCAGGTCAAAGTTCCAGCTGTGCCGTCTTGCCACGGCTTGCGATGAGGCCAAAAAGCCGGCCTTGAACTTATCTCTGATGTTGCTGAGCAAGATATGAGAGTGTCTGTCAGACGATGACGCAAGCCTATCTAGTCCTTATTCCAATTGACACTCGCCGTCAATTCACTAGAATCCCTTTAAGGATGGTGGGAATGAGATTGCTGATACTGACACAACCAGATTTCTTGAAACTACCAATCGCTTTGGACGCATTGGTTCAGTCATAAAGCACGCGGGCATAATATGCCGCGTGCTTTTTTGTTGTGTTTTAGTGCCATGAATGGGTCAAATTATGCAGGTCAATTTGATTCATCGCCGGCTCACCCATTACTCATTACAGTGTCAGACCTGTCGAATGCCTATAGGGCATATCAATCCAATTGACCACTATTTATCAGGAGGTCCGCAAACATGGATTCGAGCATCATCGGCAAAGTGGAGAAGGCGAACCGTTACGCACAGGAAAAAGATCGCTTCGAGTTTTTGACCTTTACCGTGCGCGTGCAGGGCGATAACGGCGAGTACCTGGTCACTTATGATCACGGGCAGTGGTCGTGCAACTCCGAATACTTCAGCAAGCATGGCTGCGACAGCCACACCATGGCCGTGGAGCGCTTGCTCGAAGGCATGCTATTTCAACCTGAGCCCACTGCATAAAAGCAGGCAGGTATAGGGTTTTTGCGGGGGTGCCTTATGCCGCGCCCCCATTGCAGCTGGAAAATCCAGGCACTTCGGTTGCTCAAATTTCTTACTTTTCGCTTTGTTTCGCGTGCTAGGATAGCAGCGTGCATCGGAATCGTGTAAGACCGTGGAAGCCTAAAACCAAGCGCGGCAGCGACGCGTGGTTCTTCATTCTGCTGCTGGTGGCCGCTCTGGGCGTGGGCAGCTACTACTGGGTGCAACGGCGCCTAGGCAATAACTTGTTGGCCACCAGCGCGGCCACCCCGCGCGCCGGCCTCACCACCACCCCCACCCGCAGCGTCGATGATTTCATCGTCCTGGCGCAACAAACGGCTCGCGATGGCCGCTTCCGTGAGGCCGTTGGGTTTTATGATCAAGCCAGCCGGCGCCGGCCCAGCGACCTCGATCTACAAGTTCAACCCACCCTGCTTCTGGCCTACAGCGGCCAATATGCCAAAGCGGAGCAACGCAGCCGGCGCATTTTGCAAACCGATCCCAAGAATGTGCTGGCCCGGGTGGTGCTGTGCTATGCCCTGCAATATCAACGCCAGTTGGATGCCGGGCTGGCCGAGTGTCAGGCCGCTGTGACCGAAGATCCCCAAAGCGCCATGGCACTGGCGTATCTGGCCGAAGCGCAGGCGGACAAGAATGACTGTGTCAACGCCGCGGCCTCGGCCCAGCAAGCCGTGGATCTAGAACCCGAGAACGTGGATGCCTTGCACAAACTGGGCTACTACTACGAAGTCTGCCAGCAAAATTTCCCGACTGCCCTGGACTACTACCAGCGCGCGCTGGCGCTCGCTCCGAATATGTCGCCAGTGCTGATTGATATTGGACGGCTGCAACTCAACCTCAACAACACGAAAGAGTCGACCGAGGCCTTCCAGCACATTATCGACAGCGATGATCAGAACGCCGAAGCCTATTCGCGGCTCGGCATCGCCTATATGACCATTGGCGAATACAGCAAATCGCTGGAATTGCACGACAAAGCGGTGGAGTTGGAACCAGGCCGGGCGTGGTTTTGGACCAATCGCGCCTGGCTGAATTACCGGCGCTACTTCTTCCCCGAAGCCGCAGCCGATTACGCCAAAGCCCTGACTGCCAGCCAGGCCTCGCAAGAAGTTCTGAAACCGATAGACTATCTACGCTACGGCTACGCCCTGACCGAAGCCAAGCAATGTGATCAGGGTCGGGCGATGCTGGCCAAGGCCGTTGAGATGGCCCCGGGCGACGGCATGTTTTTGGACACGCAGACTGCAGGATTGGAGAATTGTGACAACTAACCGCTACACCATTCGCGCGTTTGAGCCGGCTGATCAGGCCGCTCTGGATGCCTGTGATTTTTCATTTACCACCAGACAGGTGTTGAACCTGCGCAAAACGGCCAGCCTAGATTTGAGCATTCGTTGGGAATTGACCCTGCGCGAGTTGGAGGGTCAGCACATGGGCAACTATGGGCTGGCCGATTACGACTGGGAGTTGGTGTTGCAGCGTGGCCAGACGAGCCCGTCATTACTCAACGTGGCTGAATTCGAAGGCAAGCCAATTGCTTTGCTGGATGTGTCTTTTGAAGACTGGAACGAGACGGCCAAGGTGTGGAATCTGTATGTGGATGTGGCTCATCGTGGGCAGGGTGTGGGCCGGCGACTGATCCAGCGAGCCGTCGAGTGGGCGCGCCAGCCCGACCATCTGGCCCGCGCGCTGGTGGTCGAAACCCAGACCAATAATGTGCCGGCCTGCGAGTTCTACAAGGCCAATGGCTTTGAGCTGAGCGGGATTGACGACCACTTTTATACCAACGACGATATCAATGCCAAGATGGGCATGGGCGAAGTCGCGCTGTTTTGGTACCTGGCCATTCAGCCACCGACCAAGGCAAACAAAGACGCATCAAACCCGGGCCGAATCCCCGCACAAGACTCCGCATAAATTCCCCTATGTCCACAACCTTAAATTCACTTCACCAACAGCGACTGGTCGCGGCCATGCTGCTGACGGGCAGGCCTGTCGATGCGCTGGCCTCCTATTTTGCGCTGGAGCATGATGAGCGGCGCACCAAACTGACCGTGCGCGAAGATGCACGCGGCCGCGCACTGGCCTTTGTGGCCGTGTGCCAGACCGGTATCGATTTATTTCGTCCGCTGGTGGTCATGCGCGGTGACGATTCTGTTGCATTGCAGGATGCCATTCGCGAGGCGTTGGCTCCCCGCCGGGCCTACCTGCTCAGCGCGCCGATGACCGTGCACAACGACATTACTGCGGTGTGCGAGCTGAACGGCGAACAGGTCAACCACGTGTATGCCCTGAGCACAGCGCAATTTCAGCCTACTGTAAACATTCTCGTCCAAACTAGCCGCACTCCGGACGGCCAGTTGCGCGCGTTCATCAAGGCCCGCGATGGGTCGAACGCGGCCGAGGCGGGCACCTCGTGGATTTCGGCCAGGTATGCCGAGGTGTATGTGAACGTGTCTGAAACCGTGCGCCGGCGTGGGTTGGGCAAGTCCGTCGTGAGTGCGGTGTGCAATCAGTTGATCGAGCGCAACAAGATGCCGATCTATGTGACGGGCCGTACGAACGAGGGTTCGCGCCGGCTGGCCGAGCGGGTTGGGTTTGCCGACACCGGCGCACTGGAGTTGACGGCCGCGATCAGTGTTCGCGCGTAGATTTACAAACTGATGTTACGCAGGCAAATACCAAACCCACAGCAAAGCATCCTGAGCG
>JBBQST010000101.1:0-11082 GCA_038213625.1 Thermoflexales bacterium | reverse complement strand
TCTGAGCATAGCTGCCGGCGTTGCCGCTCTCGGTGTTGCCAGCGGGCGTGCTGGAAGGCACAACGCTGCCGTAGCTGGCCGGGACTGTGCCGTAGGTGACGGTGTAGGTGCCAGCGGCCACGGTGAAGCTGTAGTAGCCCGCTGCATTCGTCGTGGTCGTGAAGACCGCGCCGTTCGCACCTGTGGCGGTGATGACCATGCCGGCCACTGGCGTAATCGCGCCGGTGTTGGCAATGCCATCGGCATCGCTCTCAATCCACACGCGGTCGCCGAACTGGGCCGGCAATGGCAGCGCACCATAGCCAACATCCAGCGTGTGATTATTCTCGCCAGCACCACCAGTGCTAAACGTGATCACGCCGGCGGCATTCGTATCGCTGTCGCCTAGATCATTCAGCGGGTTGTTGCTGCTGTTGCCGGTCGCGTTCTGCGTCGTCAACGGCACGCCCTTATTCGTGGTGGGGAAGGTCAGCGTGTAAGCTGTGTTGGCTTGCAGGTTACCAAAGTAATAGGTGCCGTCGGCGGCCGTGGTGGTTGTCAGGGTTGTGGTGGGCGTTTGCAGGCTGACCAGCACGCCACTCAGGCCGGGCTCGCTGGCATCTTGAATGCCATTGGCGTTGTCGTCGCGCCACACGCGGTTGCCGATCTCGATAGGCGGCAGATTGCAAAGCAGTTCGAGATCGCCCAGGCCGGCGGCCTTGCCGAAGTTTCGTGTATTCTTGCCATATCGCAGTTCGTAACCACCACTGGCCGCGCCGGTGGTGCTATTGAATTTGTTGGTGCCGGCTGAGTTACCCCGCATCGGGTCGTTGATCGTCGCAATCATTTGATTGGAACCGGCTAAAACAGCCAGAGCGCCCATTGCCGTTTCTTCATGTACATTACCCAACTTTTCGTCGTAGTAAAACTCACCGCCGCCGGGGCCTTGTAGATTAGTCTGGTTACTGCTCGACGCATAGGGACCGACACCATCTTTGTCCCCGCCACTTTCGAGCGTCCATTGCTGGGAACTGGTCTGCCAAGCGCGCAGCAGATCGCCACCTTCCACCGCATATTCACCGATGGTGCCATCGGGCCAATAATTGTCGGTGCCAAGTTGGTTACCCCACCGATCGCTAAAAGCCAGAATCATGGATCCATCGGCGTCGAAATCAATTCCAGACAGAATGGGTGAAGGATAGGTAAATTCGCCAAATTGAGTTGGATGACCCTCGGAATAAACCGCAGTCCATGGATTCCAGGCACAATTGCGCTGGTCGCCGTCAAACGGCAATGCAGCACACCCCTTGGCATAGCTCAGAGCGAAGCTAATGACGGGTGTGGCACTGAACGCTGGTGTTGCTGACGTGGTATCCATGGCATAGACCATCGCGGAAAGGTTGGCGTTGGTGCGTGTAATCTGGCCAGTCACATAGGGTTCATTTTCGCCTGTACAAACGACACCGGCATATAACACGCCATCACGGAATTTCAAGCCCCACGGCCGCGCCAGGCCATTGATGCAGGCGGTTGCCGGCAGGTCGTAGCGCGTTGCGAGGGTCGGTGTTACGGCTGGGCTGCCAATGTTCAGTCCATAAATATTGCGTTCATTCAAGTTTGCAAAGTAAAGCGTTTGGCCGTTCTCGGACAGATCAATGTCACCGATTCCCAATTTGCCAACGGCGTCAAAAGCCACGGCATCGATGTTGGGATCGTCGGGATCCGTGGTCATGCCGCGGGCCGTATTGGATGGCAGCGTGCCGACATTGGTTCCCAGCGTGTTGACATCAACCAACAGACTCGTGCCGCTGGCATCTGTCTTGTAGATCGCACCCAGACCATTGGGTCCCAACCCCGCATGACGGCGCACGAATGCGCTGGAGAATAGCGTTTGTGTGTCGCGTTGATACGCCAGACCCCAGGTCGCGCCGATCTGAGCGGCAGTGGCGCGGGTGGCCGGCGCGGCATTGCCTGTTTGGGTATACGGCCATTCCACCAGAGCCGGTTGGCTGCCAGTCTCGCTGCCGGCCGGTAGGGGATCCGCGTTTTGGTAGATGCTGGTGACCAATGACGGATTATTCTGGCAATAGTCGCATGGCTTGTTGATTCCAAAATTAATCTGGCTGCTACCACCCTTTGCAAACTGCACACTGGTGCCGTTGTCCGCGCCATGGAACGAGGGGTAATAGCCGCTCGGCAACCCCGTAAATTCCACACGATAGGGAGTGCCGCTGGTTAGCCCAGTCAACGTATAAGCGCCACTGGCATTGGTGCTTGCGGTTGTGGCTGCACTCAGGCTGCCTGATATAAACGCGGACACGGTGACACCACTGACACCGGCATCAATCGCCAGATCGGGCGCGACGCCAGAGGTGTTCAGGATGCCGTTGCTGTTGTAATCCTGAAATACGGTGCCGGTAATGATGGTGCTACTTTGCGCCATGGGAGCGCGGGCGGTGCCGGCGGCCACAGGCTGCGGCGCGCTCAGGACGGCGGTGCCGATGGCGGCCACGATCTGGGCCGAAGCCAGCAGCAGGTGCATCCAAGGGCGGCGGGTAAGACGTAGATAAGACATTTAGGTTGATACTCCAACTAGGACAATAGTCTTTGGCGACTCATCCCAAAGGCTGAGTTGTTACATTGACAAGTCGTAGGAAGTGGGTGAGGTCATGCGGCCCGAAGCTATCGTTCTGCTGTGATTTGGCTGTGGTTTCAAAATCTTGGCCGTTTGTTTGGAATGCCGAGGCAAGCGTGTAGCAATAAGCGTGCGGTGTGTTGACGATGGCCGTTGTCACGTCTAAATCTGGAAAAACCAGAAAGGCGAGGGATAAACCTCGCCTTTCTGGCTTGATTTTGGAAGTCGCAGGGGCGGCCGGCGGACGCCCTGGCAGAAATCCCGCCCAAATCATCAGGAGTGTGCAAGTCGACTCTGAGGAGGACGGCCGCCGGACGCCCCTACCATTACTCACTACCGACTTTCGAATAGCCCTCTTTAGACACGTTTGCGGACTTCATCGCATGAGCGGCATCGTTTAGAATATATGTTCGATGCCGATTCAGATTTTGCCGGACCGGTTGGTGGCTCGCATTGCGGCGGGTGAAGTGGTCGAGCGGCCGGCTGCGGTTGTGAAAGAGCTGGTTGAAAACGCAATTGATGCCGGCGCAACCGAAATTCGAGTGGAGTGCGCCGAGGGGGGCCGCCGGCTCATGCGCATCACCGACAACGGCCACGGCATTCGCAAAGACGAAGTCGCACTGGCCTTCACCCACCACGCCACCAGCAAACTTGTCGAGACCGATGACCTGGCCCACATTCTCACCCTGGGGTTTCGCGGCGAGGCCCTGGCCAGCGTCGCCTCTGTCAGTCAGGTCACCTGTGTCACCCGCCACCGCGATGAAACGGTCGGCACCCTCTTACGCATCGACAACGGCACGATCGTGACTGAGGAATCAATTGGGCGGCCGGTGGGCACCACCATGACCATCGAGCATTTGTTCGCTCGCGTGCCGGCCCGCCTCAAATTCCTCAAAGCCAAACAAACCGAGCGCGGCCACATCGACGGTGTGGTGACGCGTTATGCCATGGCTTATCCACACATTCGCTTCATGCTGTCGCACGATGGCAAGATGAGCTTCCAGACCACCGGCAACGGCCAGTTGCGGGATGTGTTGATTGAAGTCTATGGCGCGGATTCGGCGGCTAAGTTTGTAACGGTGGAAATCGCCGAGACGGGAGACGGAGGACGGGAGACGGCCATCTCCCGTCCTCCGTCTCCCGTCTCCGTCAGTGGTTTCACCGCCCTACCCCAGTTCGACCACAGCAATCGCACCAAGATCACGTTGTTCGTGAACGGCCGGCCGGTGCAGGATGCCAAGCTGTCTTATGCGGTGGTGCAGGCGTATCACACGATGTTGATGGTGGGTCGCTATCCCGTCGGCGTCATTCTGGTGCAGGTGCCGCCCGACGATGTGGACGTGAATGTGCATCCGGCCAAAGCCGAGGTGCGCTTTCGCGATGCCGATGGCGTATTCAGCGCCATTCAACGCGCCGTGCGCCGCACTTTGTTGACGCACATGCCCGTGCCGGAGCCGCCTTCGGTGTTTGGGCCCAGCACCTGGCTGATCGATCGCGCTGCACCCAACTCAATAAACACAGAGCCAGAGGGACTGGCCGGCCCAGAAGGACTGGCCGGAATCCAGGTCAACCCATCACCAGAAGGGATTGCCGATCAGCCATCAAATGCACCCTTCTCATTGCCGGCGGGTTTGGGTGAGCCAGATCGCCCCCGTCCTGCGCCGCAACCCGCATTGGCCGGCACTGAACTGTGGAACCGCGTCGGCATTGCCAAGCAGGGTGAGTTTGTGGTGCCACAACCGCAGTGGCAAACCCATGCCCCGCAACCCCGCCAGCCCAGTTTCACCCACTCGAACCTGCCGGCCCTGCGCATTTTGGGGCAACTGGCCCTGACCTACATCATTGCCGAAGGGCCCGAGGGTCTATACCTGATCGACCAGCACGCCGCGCACGAGCGCATCCTGTTCGAAAAACTGCTGGCCGAGCGTGAGTTGGGGGCTGTGGCCGCACAGGCGCTGCTGGATCCGGTGCCGGTGGATGTTGCCGCCGACAGCGCCTATCTATTGGAAGCACAATTGCCGATGTTGCAGGATCTGGGCTTCGAGATTGATCATTTTGGCGGCAACACGTTTCTGGTTCGCGTCGTGCCCGCCCTCATGGGTCAGGACGACATCGTGAACGCGGTGCGGCAAATTGTGGCCGACCTCGAAATGAACGAGGCGCCCCTGCGCAAAGATATTGAGGCGCGAGTGTTGCGGCGGGTGTGCAAGCGCATGGCCATCAAGGCCGGCCGCGTGCTGAGCTTTGCCGAGATGGCGGCACTGGTGCGCGATCTGGAGGCGTGTGAGTCGCCGCGCACCTGTCCACACGGCCGCCCCACCATCATCCAACTCAGCGTGGGGCAGTTGGAAAAGGAGTTTGGACGGCTGGGCTAGCGGTTGAGGCCGTCGGCGTCACGAACGAACCGGCGGTCAGGTCAACCTGGATCGTGGCCGGTTGAATACTTTGCACACTGATGCCATCGGGCACGGTGACCTGAGGTTCCACCTGGTTCGTGCCTGGCTTCAGGTCCTTGGCATCCACAATCACCCGCACATCCTCATCGGTCAGGCTGCTGAGCCGGGGCAACGAGCCGGACAGCACAATATCAATCGTGGACGGCGAGACGGTGGACGATACATCCGTTGACACGCCGATGACCTCGATATTGCGCACCACTGTGCGCGCGCCCTGAATCGGCTCGATCTTGATTGTGACCGACACTTGCAGGCCGGATAGCAACGACACGTTGGGCGGCACGCTCAAACTCACTCGCTCATTCACATCCTGGGTGGCGTTCTGCATGCCCACCGGCTGTGTGGCGATGAACCCTTGCAGCGCCGTGATCACATCGCGCGCGCCGAAGACGGTGACGATGGAGGGGTTGGAGGAGATGCCGGTGACGGCATAGCCATTGGCGGGTTGTCCCACCGTTTCCACTTTGACCGCGAGATCCTTGTAGTTACTGAGCTGCTCAATCGGCACACTGACATTGACCGTGACCGGCTCGAAGACGACGTTGTTAACCGTGTTGCCGCTGGCATCGCGCGGAAAGACGCGAATATTGCGGTCAATATTGGCGCGGGTGCCATCGATGCTCAAGTTGGCACCCACTTCGACCACGTTCGAAATCACCTGTTTGGAAGCGGTGATGACGATGAAGCGCGGATCGATGACCGGCGGCTGGGCGGCAAACCCAATGGCGGGACTGCCGGCAATGTTCAAGGTCACCGGCAATACCTGACGCGCCAGTTTCTCGATGGTGATGATGGTGGTGAGCGGCCGTGAGGACACAATGAACGCGGGTTGCTCGCTCAAGGTCGGCACCAGATCAATCACATGGTCACCCTCTTCCAGATCAGCCAGATTGACATTGACTCGCACACCGCCGTTGGCTACCAGTAAGTCCAGAGTGCTGCGAGGTGCGCGCAAAATTGTGACCACCGTCGTTGGCACCGTGCCGGCCAAAACCGTATCGCCTGCTTGCGATAGGCCGGTGACGACCACCCGCGCCTGAACACTATCCTGCACGATGGGATCTTCCTGCCAGGCCGAAACCAGCCAGACCGCAAAAGCCAATAGGACAGCGAGGACCATCAAGCCAACGTTGTTGGCGAGCCAGCGAACCATTGGGGAATTGTAGTCGCTACCTATAAGAAACAAAGTTCGTGGTCAACCCAGAAAAGGGGATTCCGCTAAAAGATGCAGACCCTGCACAATACGTGTCTGATACATGTTTGCTGTTATTGCCAGCACTTGACAATCGTTGTGCGCTTGTGTATAACCAGCCAGTCACCTATGAACGCAAGAATTTTGGTCGTCGTCGTCCTTATTAACGAGCTCCTCGTCCTTACAGACCGGAGCTAATTTGTTTAGGTCGGCACCGAGTGAAAGACAAGCGATACGAACGGTAGTTACAGCAAGCCCTCCTAGACGGAGGGCTTTTTTGTTGCCTGAATTCTTCCGGCGCCCACACGGGCACAGGACTGGCAAGCAAATTTCAAGGAGCTAAGATGGCAAAACTGACGGGCGCGCAAATTATTCTGGAAAGTTTGATCGAGCAGGATGCAACATTGATCTTCGGTTATCCGGGTGGAGCGATCATGCCAACGTATGACGCACTGTGGGATTACCGTGACAAGATTCATCACGTATTGGTTCGGCATGAGGAGAATGCGGCGCTGGCGGCCGACTCGTACTTCCGGGCCACCGGCAAAGTCGGCGTGTGCATGGCCACCAGCGGCCCCGGCGCAACCAATCTGGTTACCGGCCTGGCCAACGCCATGATGGACTCCTCCGCCATTGTCGCGATCACGGGCCAGGTCGCCTCGCACCTGGTCGGCTCGGATGCCTTCCAGGAGACCGACGTCACCGGCATCACCCTGCCCGTGACCAAGCACAACTATCTGGTGACCCAGATCGAAGAGCTGGCCGAGGTGATGGCCGAGGCTTTCCACGTGGCACGCAGCGGCCGGCCCGGGCCGGTGCTGGTCGACATCTGCAAGGATGTGCAGCAGAAGCTCTACGAATATACGCCGGTGAAGACGGTAAATTTGCGCGGCTACAAGGCCATCAAGCCGATGACGAACCAGGACACGCCGGCGTTGCTGCAGGAAGCGGCCGAGCTGATCAACGCAGCCAAGCGGCCAATCATCCTGGCTGGTCAGGGCATCAAACACGCCGACGCGCACGCCGAGTTCCTGGCGTTTGCCGAGAAGGCTGGCATCCCCGTGACCACGACCCTGCTGGGCATTGGTGTGTTGAACGAGGATCATCCCTTGAACCTGCGCATGATGGGCATGCACGGCGAGGCGTATGTGAACCAGGCTATTTTTAATGCCGATCTTTTGATCGCATTGGGCATGCGCTTCGACGACCGGGTGACCGGCAATTTGAAGACCTATGCGCAGAATTCGCAGGTCATTCACTTTGACATTGATCCGGCGGAAATCAATAAAAACGTGCCAGCCGATGTCGGCATCGTGGGCAACGTGAAAGATCTATTGCCGGCGCTGACCGCGCTGGTCGAGCCGAAGAGCTACCCGGCCTGGTATGAGCGCATCAATGAATGGCGCGGCGACACCAAGGCCCGCGACGTATTGAGCGTGGATCTGCCCACCGACATGCTGCTGGCTCCTCAAGTGATTAAGGCGATTTGGGAGGAGACCGAGGGCAACGCAACCATTTGCACCGACGTGGGCCAGCACCAGATGTGGGAGACCCAGTATTTCCAGCATCGCCGCAAGAACCAGTTGATCACCAGCGGCGGCCTGGGCACGATGGGCTTTGCGCTGCCGGCGGCCATTGGCGCGAAGTTTGGCCGGCCCGAGGATGAGGTCTGGTCGATCGGTGGTGACGGCGGCAGCCAGATGAGCCTGCCCGAATTGATGACCGTGATTCAGGAAGGCTTGAACATCAAAATCGCGGTTATCAATAATGGCTTCCTGGGCATGGTGCGCCAGTGGCAGGAGCTGATGCACAACAAGCGCTACAGCGAAACCACCATGCTGAGCCCCGACTTTGTAAAGGTGGCCGAGGCCTACGGCATGTGTGGCCTGCGCGCACGCACGTTGAAGGAAGCCCACGAGATCATCAAGATTGCGCGTCAGCACGACGGCCCGGTGTTGATGGAGTTCGTGGTGGAGTCCGAGACCAACGTGTTCCCGATGGTGCAGCCGGGCAAGAGCCTGAACGAAATGACACGGCGGGCTGGTGTGCAAGATGGGATCCATGACGGCAGTGGTGAAGGCGCGGCCGTCGCCAACTCCATTCAGCCGGCTGCGCTGGGTGGTGGGTTTGAAGCGGTGGCGGAAGAAGCGAAGAAATGACGGGAGACGGTGCGGCGAAGACGCCGCGACGGAGGACGGATGGCTTTTAAGTTTGAGCGTCTCGAAGTGTGGCAATTGGCCATGGAATACACTGATGCGATTTATGCGCTGGCCAGCTTATTGCCAAAAAGTGAGGACTTCAACTTAAAGTCGCAAATTACTCGTGCAGCGGTATCGGTTGCATTGAATATCGCCGAAGGATCTACTGGACAAACTGATGCCGAACAGGCTCGTTTTTTGGGCTTATCCATTCGCTCCTTAATCGAGACCGTCGCCTGTCAACATCTCATCAGTCGCAGAAATTATTTACAGGACAAATCGCAATTACGCGAGGCCTACATCAAAGCCGAAGCATTGCTCGTCAAATTGAATGCAATGAGAAAAGCAATTGCACCAAGCCAAGCGTGGCTGCGTGAAGAGCAAGAAACATATGTTGCGACAGAAGACGGAGCCTAGTCACCGTCTTCCGTCCATCGTCTCCCGTCTCCCCTTTATTTACAAGGACAAATACAGAAATGCTAATAGACCATGCCGCAGCACGGCTGAACCCGACGAAGCACACCCTGGTGGTGTTGGTGGAAAACAAGCCCGGCGTGTTGAACCGCGTGTCATCGCTGTTTCGCCGGCGCAACTTCAATATTGATTCATTGACCGTCGGCGAGACGGACGACCCGACCGTGTCTCGCATGACGATTGTGGTGGATGCGAGCAAGACCAGCGCCGATCTGGTGGAGCGCAACCTGCTAAAGACGATCCCGGTGATCGACGTGCAGGACATCACCTCGATTCCGATGGTGGCGCGCGAGATTGCGCTGGTGAAAGTTCGCGTCGATAACACCACGGCCCGTGGCGAGCTGAAGCAGGTGACGGACATGTTCGGCGGCAACGTCGTCGATGTGTCCAAAAACACGATGATCATCGAAGTCACCGGCGAAGAAAGCAAGATTGATTCACTCCTCAAAATCGTCGCCGATTACGGCATTGTCGAAGTGGTTCGCACCGGCCGCGTGGCGATGACGAGGGGATAAGTCGAAAGTAAAGAAGTAGCCAGTCGTCAGTAGACAGTATCGGAAATAACCTGTTTCGACTCGACATATTGCAGCGTGCTGCGATCTCATTACTGACTACTGACGACTGGCTACTTCCCTACTTCCCTCCCCTCATCTATAACTACCCCCTAATCATGGCAAAAGTTTATTACGACAACGACGCAGATCTCGAATTGCTCAAAGACAAGACCGTGGCAATTATTGGCTTTGGCAGCCAGGGCCACGCGCATGCGCTGAACCTTAAGGACAGCGGCGTGAATGTCATCGTCGGTCTGGCCGAGACCAGCAAGAGCCGCGAGAAAGTGACCAACGCCGGCATCCGTGTGGTGACCGTGGCTGAAGCCGCTCAGGAAGCCGACTTCATCATGATGCTGGTGCCGGATGTGCCGGCAGCGCAGATTTATAAGGACTCGATTGAGCCCTATATGAAGAAGGGCAAGACACTGATGTTTGCCCACGGCTTCAACATCCACTTCGGCCAGATCGTGCCGCCCAAGAATGTGGACGTGATCATGGTGGCCCCCAAGGCCCCCGGCCACACCGTGCGCGGCACCTATCAGGATGGTGGCGGAACGCCGTGCTTGGTCGCCGTGCATCAGGGCGGGGCGCGCGCGCTGAAGAATGCGCTGGCGTATGCCAAGGGCATCGGTGGCACCCGCGCTGGCGTCATCAAGACCGACTTCAAGGAAGAGACCGAGACCGACCTGTTCGGCGAGCAAGTGGTGTTGTGCGGCGGCGTGAGCCACCTGGTCAAAGCCGCCTTCGAGACGCTGACCGAGGCCGGTTATGCGCCGGAGATGGCCTACTTCGAGTGCATGCACGAGCTCAAGCTCATTGTCGATCTGATGTATCGCGGCGGCTTGAACTTCATGCGCTACAGCGTCAGCGACACGGCTGAGTGGGGCGACTATGTGAGCGGCCCGCGCATTGTGACCAAGGCCACCAAGGCCGAGATGAAGAAGATTCTGAAGGAGATTCAGAGCGGCAAATTTGCCAAGGACTGGATTGCCGAGAACAACAAGGGTGGCCGCAAGAAGTTCTACAAACTGCGCGCAGAAGACGTCAACCACCCCATCGAAAAGACAGGCGTGAAGCTGCGCCGGATGATGCCGTGGTTGAACCCACGCGAGGTCATTCCGGGCTCCGGCGGTGCGTAATCGTTGTCTTTCAACATGAGTGATTTTGGGGCATTGTGTGCATAACACCAATGCCCCTTACATTAACCAGCAGCGCACTCAAATAGACAGGCCAAAAGGAGTTCGAACATGAAACTGGCAGAGGCGTTAATTTTGAGAGCCGATCACCAGAAGCGGCTGGCGCAGTTGAAAGCACGTTTGCTGCGCAATATGAAGGTTCAGGAAGGCGATGAGCCGGCCGAGAATCCCCAGCAGTTGCTGGTCGAAGTCGATAGGACCGCGGCCGAACTGTTGCGGCTCATTCAACGCATCAATGCCACCAACTCGACCACGGCGCTGACAGATGAACTCAACATTGCCGATGCAATTGCCCAGCGCGATGTCCTGCGCTTGCAGCAATCGATGTATAGCGATCTGGCCGGCGCCGCCAGCATTCAACAAGACCGCAGCACCAAATCCGAGGTGAAGTTTAGAAG
>JBBQST010000100.1:0-11118 GCA_038213625.1 Thermoflexales bacterium | reverse complement strand
CCGCCCTGCCGGGTGTGGATTACCATGCCAGCACCTATGTCTGCCAATGCCTTCCCCCATCTCCACGGCCATGCCTATATGGCACTGACCACCTATCGCAAATCCGGCGCACCCGTAAGCACGCCGGTCTGGTTCGCCCAGGTCGACAATCGCGTTTATATGATCACTGAACCCACAGCCGGCAAGCTGAAACGGCTGCGCAACAACCCCAAAGTCGATGTGGCACCGAGCAGTGTGCGCGGCAAGCCGGTGGGACCCAGTGCGCCGGCCCTGGCTCGTGAATTGACAGTTGAGGCTGAACGTCAGGCCGCCGATGCCGCACTCAGCAAAAAATACGGCATCCAGAAGACGTTGTTCCAATTGCTGTGGAAAGTGCAGCGCATCACACCTGCTTTCATCGAAATTAGCCCTGCTTAAATAGAGTGAATCCATCATCGCCAGACGCCGGGGGTTAACACGTCCTTAACGCGATGTTAAATATGGCTTAACTGGGTCTCGCTATCTTTTTAGGGAATTACATCTTCCTAAAAATAGGAAAAAACTACATTAAAAAGGTAGAGAGGACCCATGTTTAACCAAAAAATCCGAATTGCAACCATTTCTGTAGCGCTGGCCCTTGTGATGGCCGCTTGCGCTGCACCTGCTACGCCCGCCCCCACCACCGCTCCTGCTGCTGCTGCCACCGAGGCACCCGCTGCCACCGAGGCACCCGCTGCCGCAACTGAAATGCCGGCGGCCACCGAGGCCCCTGCCATGGAGGCCACTACCGCCATGACTGGCACTGAGACGATGACTGGCACCGAAGCGATGACCAGCAGCGTCGCCGCAATGACCCTGCCCGAGGTCGACCCGCTCACGCTGGAAGGCGAGATTGCCGTGGCCGGCAGCTCGACCGTGTTCCCGCTGAGCGAGAAGATGGCCGAAGTGTTTAAGGACGAAGGCTTCAAGGGAGATGTGACCATCGCCAGCATTGGCACCGGCGCCGGCATGGAACGCTTCTGCAAAGGCGAGATCGACATTGCCAACGCCAGCCGCGCCATCACCGAGAAGGAAATTGCAACCTGCCAGTCCAACAGCATTGAACCTATTGAATTTCGTGTGGGTACCGATGCGCTGAGCATCGTCGTCAACCCGGAGAATCCGGTGCAAAACCTGACGATTGCGCAGGTGGCCGACATCTTCAGCGGCACCATCACCAACTGGAGCCAGATCGACCCCGCTTTCGATATACCGATCAAGCTGTATAGCCCCGGCACCGACAGCGGCACCTTCGATTACTTTGCCGAGGTGGTCTTCTCACCAGCCACGGCCGACCTGAGCGGCGATGCCCGCACAACCAAGCGCAAGGAATTTGCCCTGGCCGGCAAGGCTCAACTGAGCGAGAACGATAATGTGCTGGTTCAGGGTGTCGAAGGCGACAAGGGTGCCATCGGCTACTTTGGTTTTGCCTACTACGTGGGCGAAGGCAGCAAGCTGAAGGCCGTGCAGATCGAAGGGGTAACCCCGGATGAGAAGACGGCTGAGAGTGGCGAATACAAACTGGCCCGCCCGCTGTTCATCTACAGCACGGCCAAGGTGATGACGGAGAAGCCCCAGGTCGCGGGTTACATCAACTTCTATCTCACCTACGTGAATGACAACATCATCTCAGTGGGCTACTTCCCGGCCAGCGCCGAGAGTTTGAACGTGGCCAAGCAAAACTTCGTTGACGCGACGAAGTAAACACCGTGTCTGCTACAGGCTTAAAATATAGGCCGAACGTAAAGCGAGGTTGTACATGCAGCCTCGCTTTCTGTCTGTATCAGCAGCCACTCAGTCCATAATGTTTAGACGAGATTGAATTAGATTGAATCGGATCGAACCAGATCAAACTCATCTTTGTCCTGGACCTATTCTTGTAGACCCTGTGCTGCCTGTCTAAAGATCAACGCTTAAAAAGCCATAAACCAACCTATGAGCTCGATCAATCTGCCGCCGATGGATTCCACTGTGGTCTCTCCACTTGCAGTTCCGCGCATCAATCTAAAACGCAAACCCCGCTTCGGCGAAACGCTTGTGCGCATCATTTTGTTTTTGTGTGCGGCCGTCTCCATTTTGACCACATTCGGCATCGTGATCTCGCTGGGCCGCGAAGCATTGCTGTTCTTCCAATTCCCCGGCGTCACCATCACCGAGTTTTTCACCGGCACAGACTGGTCGCCCCAAAGTGCCAAGTTTGGCGTGTTGCCGCTGGTCACGGCCACATTCACCACCAGCCTGATTGCGATGGTGGTTGCTTTGCCATTGGGACTAGCCGCAGCCATATACCTGAGCGAGTACGCCAGCTTTCGCATGCGCGCCGCTTTAAAGCCGGTGCTGGAAGTGCTGGCCGGCGTGCCCACGGTGGTCTACGGCTTCTTTGCCCTTACCTTCGTTACACCTCTGATCCGCAGCGTGCTGGGCAACGACAATATCTCCATTTACAACATGCTTTCGGCCGGCCTGGTGATGGGCATCATGATCACGCCATTGGTGTGCAGCATGAGCGAAGATGCGCTGCATGCCGTACCAGACAGTCTGCGCGAAGGCGCTTATGGCGTGGGGTCCACCAAGCTGGAAGCGAGCTTGCAGGTGGTCGTCCCCGCAGCGCTCTCGGGCATCATGGCCGCCGTGATCGTGGCCATCTCGCGCGCCGTTGGCGAAACCATGATCGTGGCGATTGCTGCTGGTGCCGGGCCCAACTTCACCTTTAACCCCTTGCAGTCGGCCGAGACCATGACCGGCCACATCGCCCGGATCAGTGGCGGCGACCTCAGCTACAACTCCATCGACTATGACAGCCTGTTCGCCATCGGCCTGTTGCTGTTTTTCATCACGCTGGTGCTCAATCTGGTCAGCCGTGCCCTGGTGGCGCGCTTCCGGGAGGTCTACGAATAATGGCGATGTCTCAACCATCTGGTTCTTCAAATACCTCAAACTCATTGAGTGCATCCCAGCAAAACTCAGCGCAACGCCAACGCAAGGCCACCATGGGCCGGATGATCTTCTCGCTGTCCACCATTGTCGCCATCGTGGCTCTGCTGCTGCTGTTGTGGAGCATTGTCAACCGTGGATTTGGATACGTGGCGGTTCGCCAGAAGGTGGACCCGGCCACACTGGCGCAGGGCCGGCCGCTGGAGGAGCTGAGCAAGGACGAGCTGGTAACAATTTTGCAGGCGGGTGTCACGCGGGGCGTGTTTCGCCGTTACGACAGCGAGAAGCCCTTTGCCGAGCGCGACCAGACCGAGGTGTTGGATCTGGTGCTCGAACGCGTGGTTGGCCAGGAAACGATTGCTTCCTGGACGTTGCAGGAATCGCTGTTCTCCAAGCCTGTGATCGAGACAGAACTAAGGGACGGCACTGAGAAGGATGCCAAAAAGTGGGCCGGTGCCAAACTGGAATGGCGCTCGTGGGTGACACCGGATTTCCTGCGCAGTGTCGGTGGCAGCAACCCGGCCGTGGCCGGCATTCGGGTGGCGTTGCTCGGCTCGCTGTGGGTGGTGTTCATCACCATGCTGGTGGCCGTGCCCATCGGTGTCGGGGCCGCCATTTATCTTGAAGAGTATGCCAACCCCAAGAGCCGCATCAACCAGTTCATCGAGACCAACATCAACAATCTGGCTGGCGTGCCCTCCATTATTTACGGCATGTTGGGCCTGACCATCTTTGTGCGCGCGCTGGAACCATTGACCAGCGGTGCCATCTTTGGCGTGCAGGGCAGCAACGGCCGCACCATTCTCAGCGCATCACTCACCATGGCCCTGCTGGTGTTGCCACTCATCATCATCAATGCGCGTGAGGCCATTCGCGCCGTGCCGAGCAGCCTGCGCCAGGCCAGCTACGGCCTGGGCGCGACCAAGTGGGAGACCGTGCGCGACCATGTGCTGCCCAATGCCATTCCCGGCATCCTCACCGGTGCCATCCTGTCGCTCTCACGCGCCATCGGTGAAACCGCACCGCTGATCGTGATCGGTGCCTCCACCTTCATCATCACCGACCCCACCGGCCCCTTCAGCAAATTCACCGCGCTGCCGATTCAGATTTATGACTGGACTTCGCGGCCAATTGAGCAATTTCGCAACATCGCCTCAGCCGCCATCATCGTGCTGTTGGTGCTGCTGATTACGCTCAATCTCACGGCCGTGCTGCTGCGCAACCGCTTTAGCAAGAAGGTCTGAAAAGAGCAACCGCAAATTAAAGCAAGCCCCCCAACCCCTTTAGAGGCCGGGGGATCATTTGCACACCGCCATGCGAACACGTCTGCTGGAATTGCAGACGTGTTTTGCTTTCTAAACTACTGCGTCAAAACCGGCATATAAATGTTGCTGCCCAACGCCCGAATCAATGTCGCAAAGTTGACGCTGCCACTAACATAGGAATTCACCACCACCATCTGCGGCGCAGCATTAGCCGAGCCCACACTCAGGACATTGGCCTGAAGGTTGGCGGGTAGATCCACCACAATGGCCGGATCACCTTGATAAGACACACCATTGATCACCCAGATGCCCCAATCGTCGCTGGGCCGGCTGTTCAACGTTCCCACTCGATCGTCGGAGCCTCTGCCGGGTGCCACATGCGACTCGATCTTGGTCGCGGTGCGAACCGTGTCCGACACGACATATTTCACCTCGACGAAGGTGCCAATCGCGAACGGACCATGCTCCTGCTTTAGATCCGTGCTGATGTTCACGGTGTAGGTGATGCCGCTGACCACCCAATTGTTCGGCACCGTCGTGGTGAACACATCGATCACGCCATAGGCTTTGAAGTTGTTGCGCTGGCTGCCGGATAAGTTGTCCTCACACTTGGAAGTCTGCTCGGACTCCACCTCTTTCAACACATTGATTCCATTGGCGTTGAGGAACTCGGCCTTCACGCACACACCAACGGCAAACGCACCATCCTCCTGCTTGAATTCGGTTGCGCCGTTGGCGACATATTCAACGCCACCAATCGACCAGGTTCCGGTGTAGGGCGCGGCCGGCAATGCGTCCACCTTGGCGAAGACCTTGCTATCCTCACGCGAGTCGCGTGTGGGATTGGGCGAGGGCGTGCCGGCGATCTTGCAGTCATCGGCCGACTCGCTGTCAATTTCATCCGCCACATCCACGCCATTGCTGCTGATAAAGCGCACTTTGGCGCAGCCACCCACGGCCAGCGTGCCTTCCTCCTCGCTCAGCTCGGTGTTGCTGTTGGCGACGAAGCTGCGAACGCCCACCACCCAGGTGCCCACAATGCCAGTCGGCCGGCTGATCACAATCCCACGAAATAAGTGGGTATTGGTCGGCGAGGGCGTGCGGGATGGGCTGGGTGTGGCACTCGGAGTGCCGCTCGGTGTCCCACTCAACGTCGCACTGGGAGAGGGCGTGGCCGTGATGGTGCCGCTCAGGTTGCAGTCCTGTGCCGGCTCGCTATCAATCTCAGCGGCCACATCCATGCCGCCACTGCTCACATAGCGCACCTTTGCGCACGCGCCCACATTCAATGCGCCTTCGGTCACATCAAACTCGGTGGTGCCATCGGCCACAAAGCTGCGGCCACCCACCACCCACGTGCCAGTGTTGCCGGTTGGCCGGCTGGTGACCAGGCCGCGATGAATCAGTGGATCAGGCCCGCTTTCGGCAAACGCCGCTCCAGGCGCTTGCAGCCACATCGCCAGGCCCACCAGCATCAAAACCAGGCCGCCAACGATCCATTTAAACGTGTGTATCTTCTTGTTCTTCACAGGCATTTCTAAATCCTCCAGACCGTCTAGCGCAGGTTGATGCGCGGGTCTATCAGTGATGTGACTTTAGAAGGCACCAAAAATACATTTTGGGAAGAACGATTTCATGACCACGCGTCATGGGTCTTGCTGGCGGCTCAACGCACAATCAATGGCAACCGGAGCGTGAGTGTTAGCGGCACCGTCGGCGTTGGCGTCACGGTGAATGTCGGTGTTGGTGTCAGCGTTGGCACCGGCGTCGCAGAGGACACCGGTGTCGCCGTTGGGGTGATGGGCGCGAGAGGTTCAACACAGCTGCTGGAAATCTGCCCCCCTGAATTTTCCGGCACATAGCCGGTGGCCAGCTTCACCAGACTGGCCCCAATCTGAATCCGGCCCGACCCCAACTCGCCATGAAATTGTGGGTTGGCGGGATCAGTATCGACGGCCGTCTCGGCAATGAGGTTACTGATCTGGCGCGGATTCAACGCCAGCGACTTACTCCTGATCAGCGCGGCCTGTCCGGCCACAAAGGGCGTCGACATCGAGGTGCCGCTCCACGAGCCATAGCCGCTGCCAGTCAATGGGCTGTAAATACCCTCGCCCGGTGCGGCCACATCCACCCACGAGCCGTAATTCGAGAAGTCGGATTTCACGTCCGTCTGTCCCACCGACGTCACGGCCAGGGTGCAGTTTTCAGCGGCCGGAAATTGCTTCTCCTCGCTGTTTAGGTTGCCGGCCGCCGAAATCACCACAATGCCATGCTGGGTGGCCCGTTTGACGGCATTATCCAGCAGATCAGATTCCGACGCGGTTCCCAAGCTGAGATTGATGACCTGAGCGCCGTGCTCAATGGCAAAGTCAATGGCCTGGGCAATCGTGAATGCATCACCCAGCCCATCCGAATCCAGCACGCGCAACGGCATCAGTCTGGCATCGGGTGCCACCAGATGCACAATGCCGGCCACGTGTGTGCCATGGCCCACCGCCTCATCCACCAGCCCGTCCACGTCTTCATCAATGGCGTTGGCCGTGTCTTCTGGCACCGCGTCGTTGTCGATGAAGTCATAGCGAGCCGTGGTCCAGGTGCCGGACAACGCCGGGTGACTGATTTGCACGCCGGTGTCGAGAATGGCCACAGTAATGCCCGCGCCAGTGCTGACCGACTGCGCCTGCACCAACCCCAGTTGATTGATGGCGTACTGGCTGGCATAGGGCGCGGCGTCGTTGCCGCCCCACACAAAGGAGCGCCGTGGATTCGCCTCAGGTGGCTCGGCGATGAAGTTGGGCTCGGCAAAAATCAGCCGCGAATCTGCGGCCATCGTGGCGGCCAGGGCTTCCAGATCGGCTCCTACTGGTGCGCGCAGCCGGTAGGTGTTGGGGTTGCCTTCCAACGGCTCCAGCGTCACAGTCTGGTAGGTCGCATTAATTTGGGCCAGCGTCACGCCTGTGGTCGGATCGAGATGGACGATGATCTCGTCATCCTCAAACTTATAGACCGCGGCGTGCACAGGCCGCGGCGATGCAGGACTGATATCAAAAAGTGCGATCAACACGAGCGCACTGGTAATGGCGATGCGCAGCCATTTCAAGAATTTGTTTTGCATAGTGATGCACTGTGGTGCATAGTGATTTGAAGAAGGCGCGAAAAAGATTCGCACCGCTCCTCAAGCAGCGCTTAGCGATTGCCGATCAGGACAAACGGCGCCCAAAAATACGGGTGAGGTTGAGTTAAGCGAATCTGGCGTTGTGCCTGCCACAGGGCCTTGGCACGGCTCATACCCTGCTTCTGAAGGCCGTACCAGGCTTGCATCAGCGTCGCCGTGGTCTGGTCGTGCACCAGCCACAGGCTGGCCACCACCGACGCGGCACCGCCACTCAGGGCGGCCCGCACCAGCCCATATACCTCATCGCCGCGCATCACCTGGTTGCGGCCCGATTCGCACGCGCTGAACGTGACATGCGCGCCGTTTAAATCGATGCGAGCAATATCGGCCGCCATCAACCAGCCATCGTACAGGCGCAATGACGAAAACATCGGGTTGTCGGCTCGAAACAGGCCATGACAGGCCACATGCACCGTGTCGCAGCCGTGCGCGTTCAGCTGCACCGCGCTCACGGTGGCATCGGCTCCCGTCAGCAGTGTGACATGGTCGAAGCCCTGTGCCAGAGCCGTCGCCTCTTCAACCGCAGCCGGAATCAATGGATCGGCCACACCCACCACCAACGCGCGCCCGGTCTGCACCGACGCGCGCTGCTGACACTGGGCAAACACGGTGCCGCTCGGCGCATACGAAATTTCAAAGTCGTCGATGAGATAGCGCTGGCCGTCGAACAAGGCATGAAACGGCACGTGATGCAACGGCCCATGCGGCACAATGATCAGTGGCCGTGCTTGTGTGTCGGTTCCAGGCTGACCCTTCAACAATGGAGCCACGCGCTCAATCAGCTCGGCAAACAACGCTCGCAATACGGTCTGCGTGGCGCGGGTCAATTGCGGTAGATGCCGGGCAACCGTGTTCGCATCGGCACGCAGCCGTTGCCACTGTAGATCCAGCTGCTGCAAGTGTGCTTGCACCGCGCTGATACGGCCCACCTCGCGCACCACATCCAGCCGACCCGGTGTTCCTACAAAAGCGATAATTTCGTCGCCGCGTGAAATATAAGACACCAACACGGCACCGACCGGCATCTGCGCCTGAATCGCCTCCAGCGTGAGACTACTGCCAATCCCTACATGGTCCGCATGCGTGCTGGCCGCCATCTCCAACTGGTTGATCTCTTGTTCGATCGCCAGTGCGCGCTGCTGTAGGGCCGGCACATCGTCCATCGGCTCACCCGCCGGCTCACTCGCCGGCTCACCCTCGGCCATGGCGTCGTCAACCCCGACATCGGCACTCATCATGGCCGTGTAGCACGCTTCCAGCTCGCGCTGCAATTGGCGGGTGCGTTGCAGCGCCGGTTGATCGTGTTGCGGCAGCGCCTGACCCGCGCTCAATCGATCCACCAACACTCGCGACTTGGCTCGCTCGGCCATCTCAAACGCCTGTGAAATACCGTGTCTTTCTGGTTGCCGCAAATACAGTTCAATCAAATCTTCGTAAGGCGACAGGCGGCTGTCCACAAACGAGGCCCGCATGCGATCCGATGCCAGACCGCCGCGCAAGTGCTCCGTCTCTCGCACCGCTGCTTGCAGATAGGCCTCGGCCTGGTCATATTCCTCGCGCAACAAATGCCAGCGGCCGAGCAGGGCATTCAATCGCACCCCTACATTTGGCAAACCCAATTGCTCAACCATCGGCTTTGCGCGCATCAAATAGGGTTTGGCACGTTCGGTATCAGGCAAACTCAACTCAGCCAGGGCAAGCTGGGCTTCAACCTGCTGCATCGGCCAGGCCCCCTGCTCCGCGAGATTCATCGCCTGATGCGCCAGATGGAGTGCGTCATCGATGTGTCCTTGCTGCCGTTGCAAAGCCGACTGTTGCAACAACACCCACACTTGCATCGGTATATTGCCGCCCTGCCGGAAGATCTGGGCCGCCTCACTCAACGACGGCTCAGCCGCACCATAGTCGGCCTGACCCATGAGCGCTGTCCCAAGGCTCAGGTGCGCGCGTGCCAGGTCGTGGGTCATGCCCGAAGCACGCAGAGCGGCAATCGCCTCGCGGCAGGCCGTGCTGGCTTCCGCAAACAGATTCAAATCGAGATAGGCATCGGCCGCGTCGAGCAACAGGACATGCTTGTCGGCCGAGGCCTCCAACGGCTCGATGTTGCGGCGCGCCTCGGCGAACCACTGCAAAGATTGAGTGTAGTTCCCAAGCATCAAGTGCGCATCCGCCGCATTGATCAGCGCCCAGGCATCTTTCAGCGTCTGGCCAGCCGCGCCAAACCGGCGATGCGCATCCTCAAACGCGGCCAGTGCAGGCGCACTGAGTCCCAGCTTCAGGAAAACCACGCCTCGATTGAGCTGAATGTCGGCGGCAAATTCGTCCAAACCCAACTCGACGTAACGCGCTTCTGCCTGCGCAAATGCCTGTAGTGCCGCGTCGTAATCGCCCTTCAGCTCATGGCACGCGCCGCAGTTCAACCAGGTTTTGGCCAGCAACTGGGCGATGTCTTCCTGAGTCACATCAAAACGAGCATCCGGTTGCAATGCGCCGGCACGCTCGATGAGGTTGCGGCCGGTCTCCAATGCCGCCGTGTAATCGCCCTGCTCACTCAACACCGCAATGCGTCCCAGATTCACCCGCAACGCTTCAAAGGCATTGCCGATGGCCAGATACGCCGCATGCGCCTCGTCAATGAGTTTGAGCGCGGCGTCGAACTCGGCATTGCGGTAATGGGTTTGGGCGCAGATATAGGTCGCGCGCGCATGCAGGTCTGAACCGGCATCGATGTGGCCGGCCAGTGCGTCGCACAACTCGGCCAACCGGCGCGCCTGGCCAGGGTCGCGGCCGACGGCTTGCTCTGCCTCATCCAGCACCGTCTCCAACCCCGCATGGGTCAGGAGGCCATGCTCGCGCAGCCAGTCCACCTGTAGATCGCGCGCCGTCAGCCGGAGCAGGGGTTCAACATCCAGGTGAACCTCCTCTACGGCAGCAGTTTGTGAATCAACGGCGGAGTCGGCGTGCGGTGTCATATTAGGCATTCAGGGTCAGTGGTCCAACCTCAATATCGATTTGTGCCGTGCCCAGCACCAGCGCGTAGCTGCCGTAGGGCAACGCCTCAAACACAAATTCGCCCGCCTCGTTGGTGAAGGTGATACCAGCTTCGGCGCCGTCGCGCAGGAGCTGCACCACCACGTTATTCAGATCCAGCGTGGCCAAGGGCAACACCAACCCTTGCAGGCTGGAGCGAGGCTGACGCGGTTGCGGCACAATATTGATGATGATGTCGGCAATGTCGCTGGTGTAGGTGAGTTGGCGCAAAGAACTGCTGGTGTTGCCGCGCGTGCTTGCCCCAGCCAGTCCGGGCCCAGTAGGCGGCACCAATGCGGCCACAATGCGGCGTAAAAAATTCGCTGGCGCAGTGCTCGCAGTACGCCGACGAATCAGATCATAGACATTGGCGCGCACCTGAGGGGGCGGCTCGACCAGAATGCGTTTGTCGCTGAGCACCCGAAACGCGCGAATCCACTCGACGGTGCGGCGCACCTCGGCGTTGCCCTGATCCATGGCCGCTTGAACTTCAGTCGCCAGCGCAGCCGCCTCAGGGTCCGGCAAACGCCCGTCCAACCAGTCAACCAATCGGGTGAAATTCATATCGTTGTGTGCCATTGCCATCGCGATTCTGGTGTTGTGTCCTTGTCTTATGAGTCATGTGCATATGGGAGGCGGCAAAAATACATCGGCCGCACCCCAATTCCACTCAACCCTGGTCCAAAATTTCGCGCA
>JBBQST010000099.1:0-11218 GCA_038213625.1 Thermoflexales bacterium | reverse complement strand
GGCATTCTCGCCGTCACGTTCTGGCATGTTGCGCTGAGTCGGGTGGCCTACCGCGCCATTACCTTGCCGCTGGTGCTGTGTCTGATGGTGGCGTTTGGCGCATATGCGTTCACGGCCCATGTCCCTGGCCGGCGCGTCCAGGTCGCGGCGTTCGTGGCCGGCGCGCTCTTTGGGCTGTGCTTCTACACCTACACCTCGGCCTCGTTCGTGCTGGTGCTGCTGATTGGGTTTGGGTTGCTCCAGATTCGCGCGCTGATGCAGCTGCCGCGCGCCACGGCGCTATCGGCTTTGCTCGGCGCAGTCCTGGCGCTGGCGCCGTTGCTGTTCTGGCTCACCCAGCACAGCGATCTGTATCTGGCGCGTGCCGGACAGGTCTCGATTCTGAATCCCGTCATCAACAACGGCGATTTACCTGGCACATTGCTCGCTCACATGGGCAAGGCCGCGCTCATGTTCACGTCTGAGGGAGATCGCATCTGGCGGCACAATCTTGCGCTGCGGCCGGTGTTCGAGGGCGCGCTGGTGCCGGCATTTCTCATCGGTATGGTCATGCTGATCTGGCGCTCGCTGGCTACTCTATTTCGTTGGGGGCCGATCACGATTCCCGGCTTCTCGGGTCTGCCCAGTTGGCCGGGGCCGCGCGTGCAGTTTCTTTTGATTTGGCTGGTCGCGTTTCTCATCCCGACCATTCTGGCCGAGGACACGCCCCACTTTTTGCGCGCCATCGGGGCGCTGCCAGCCGCGTGCATCGTTGCGGCGCTGGGGTTGGAGGCAGGCCTGGCCTGGCTGTCGCGGCGTGGCCTGTTGCTGGTGTTTGGACGCCTGTCGCGGCTGGTCAGCCCACCTGCCGCGCTGGCAACGGTCGTGCTGGGGCTCAGCGGCGTGGCCACCTATAACGATTATTTTGTCAGCTACATCAATCAGCCCCTCACCCGTTATTGGCTGGAAGCCCAAAATGTCGCGCTCGCCGGCCAGATCAACCAGTTTGTGCAGCGCAACCCGCCGGCCCAACTGTGGCTGGATGAAACGCTGGCCGCCGATAACGCCTCGCTCCAATTCCTGTCACCGGTGGTCGAGCAGGAACAGATTACGCGGGTGAGCCGCGATGCCGCCCCGCCCAATGCGCCACGGCAGGAGACGTTGCTGCTGGTCGATCCCAACCACGATTGGACGGCACTGCGCAACGGCTTGCCGGCCGGGTCGGACCTGGTGGTGCGGCCGGGCCCATTTGCCCAGGGCGATCTCGATCCCCAACCTCGTGTCGCCTTCATCAGCGTGCTGGCCTATCCCAAAGACGCGGCCCCATTGCCGGTGCTGGCGACGGCGCAGTTCTCACAAGGCATCGCGCTGGACGTGACCTCGATCCTGCCCGGCATTGACAATGTGCACACGGTAACGCTGCGCTGGCGCACGACCCAACCCATCCCCGAGGACTATGCCGTGTTTGTGCATTGGTACCGCAAGGGCGCCAAAATTGCCCAACACGACGGCACGCCCGGCGAGGGTTACCTGCCGATGCCGACCTGGCGCACGGGCGATGTCATCGTCGACAAACATGCATTTGCCGTGCCGGGGGGAGCCATGCCGGGTGATGAGGTGCATGTGGGGCTGTATTCGCGCACAACCGACATCCGGCTGAACGTGCTCGACGCGCAGGGAAACGTGCTGGGCGACTCGGTTATCATTCCGCTCCCACGTTGACCCTTCATAAAGTCTCAGGGCAACTTTTGTTATGAAAGAACCGTTAAAACTCATAGGACGCTGGCTCAGTGCCTTCATGCTGGCTACCGGTGCCATGCTTGCGCCGGCATGGGCCAGCCGACCCACACAAGCGCAGGACTCGGTCGTCTTCAACGAAACTTTTGACGGCGCATTTGCCAATGACCCGATCAATCAGTGCACTCAGGGCGGCTGTGATGTGCCTCAAAACTGGGGCGTGTGGTTTATCCCTCGCCGGGACACCGATCCACAGGGGGTGAACTTTCAACCCAAATTTGCCTCGGTGAATACGGCCGGCCGTGTGCGCAGCGGCACGGCCCAGCGCATTTTCGAGAACAACAAGACCTTTACCGGCGGCATCTATCGCAAGATCGAAAACGCCAGGGTCGGTTCCAAAATCAGGCTCACCGTGTGGGGGATGATGTGGAGCACCAACGACGAGAGTGTGATCTCGGCCCGGCCCTCCACCGGCATCCGGCTCCGCATCGGCATTGATCCGCTGGGCGGCAACAACGGCACGCCCAGTCCGCTGAGCAGCCAGGTGGTGTGGTCGCAGGAGCAGGACGTAAAGGACAACTTCGCCCAGTTCACGATCGAGACCGAGGTGCGCTCGCCCACGATCATCGTCTATACCTACGCCACGATGCGGGACATCGTCCGGCACAACGAGGTGTTCTGGGATGATGCGGTGCTGGAGTATGTGGAGCAGCCGGTGGCACCGACGGCAGACCCAAATGCCACGGTCGATCCCAACGCCACTCCTGGTACAACTGCTGAACCGGCACCGGCCGAGACGGGCGGGGTGAAGCACACCGTGGTGGCCGGCGACACGTTGTATGGCATCGCGCTGCAATACGATGTCACCGTCGACGACATCAAACAGCTCAACAACCTGACCACGGACGACCTCTCCATCGGCCAGGAGCTGGTGATCAAGACGCCGCAATCGAGCGCGCCGCCTGCACCCACGGCCGCGCCGGCCGCGGAGGGGTCACCTGCGCCGCCGGCCCCAGGCACGGCCGTCGTCACCAATGCGATTTCTGTCTCAGGCACCACCACCGAGACCGGCCAGGCCTGTATGACGGCCTACTTCGACGACAACGGCAATGGCTTCTATGACGGCAGCACCGAAGACCTCGTGCCCAATGTCGAGTTCACCCTGATGGCCAACGACGCCAACAGCACGGTGGTGGGCACCTATGTCTCCGACGGCGTCAACAAACATTGCTTCGATAACCTCCCGCCCATCGCCTACACCGTGATGGCCACGACATCGCTGTCCTACATTGCCACTACGCCGATGAACGACACGATCAATGTGGTGCCAGGCTCACAAGCCAACTTCGCCATTGGCCTGCGCAACAGTGCCGACGGCGCGCGCGATGTGAGCAAGACCTCGGTGCCGACGCCGAATCCACTCACCTCGTCGGGCAACGTATTCGGCATCCTGGCCACCATCGGCGGCAGTCTGTTGGTCCTGGGTGCCATCGGCATTGTGGCCTCGCTGTTCCTGCGGCGGCGGCAGTTGTAGGCGGAGTTTGAATATCCCCATCTGATCGGGCAAATAAGCCGCTGAGCCGTGTGATGAATTGAGATGCAACAGGATGCAGGGTTACACCGCCGGTCTCAATTTATCGTGCTCTTTTGGGTGGGGCTGGTGTGCGCGGCGGCGTCGGCCACCCTTTGGCTCGGCCCAGGCATCCTCAACACGCACGCCGGCGGCGACAGCCCTTTTTTGCTGATTCGCGTCCACGAATTGGTGGCGAACTTGCGGGCCGGCATCTTTCCCGCCCGCTGGATGCCCAACGCGGCCCACGGTCTGGGCTATCCCTTTTTCAACTTCTACGCGTCGCTGCCCTACTACCTGGCCGGCGCGCTCAACCTGCTCGGCTTCGATCTCATCGTCGCCATCAAGCTGACCCAGACGCTGGGCCTATTTGGCGCGGCCGCTGCCATGTGGGTGCTGGCCCGCCAGTTTTTGCCGCTGCCCGGCGCAGGGCTGGCGGCCGTGGCGTATACCCTGGCGCCGTTTCACCTGGTCAACATCTACGTGCGGGGCGATTCGCTGTCCGAGTTTTGGGCGTTCGTGTGGTATCCGGTGATCTTGTGGGCTGTGCTGCGGCTGGCCAGCGGAGGCGCGCGGCGAAGCTTTTGGGGTGCCATACCGAGTGGGCCGTTTGCAATTTTGGTCCTCTCGCTGGCCGGACTGGTGCTCACTCACAATGTGTCGGCGGTGCTGTTTGCGCCGTTTATTCTGATCTGGTCGCTGGTGGGTGTGATTCGGCCCGCTGGAACCGCCTCCGCAGCCCACCGCCGTGATCTGGTGCTGGCCTACGCTGCGGCTGCATTTCTGGCGCTGTGTCTCAGCGCGTGGTTCTGGTTGCCGGCTCTGGGCGAGGCCGGCACCGTCCAGCTCAACAACCAGACCACCGGCTACTTCAACTTCGCCAACCACTTTCGCGATGGCAATCTGGTGCAGCCGGGTTGGACCTTCGATTACAGCGTGGGCAGCGATGCGGCCGTGTTTGCGATGGGGCTGGTGCAAGCGATACTGATCGGGGCCGGCATCATCGCGGGGCTGTGGCGCTTGTGTGTTCGGATGAGGTTGAACGAAGCCGATGGATTGCGTGCGCCGATGCAGTTTGGCCTGATCGTTGGCTGTTTTGTACTGGCCACGCTGCTCATCACCTCACGCTCCACGTGGGTCTGGGCGAATGCGCCGCTGTTGTCGCTGGCGCAATTCCCGTGGCGCTTTTTGTCGGTGCAGGCTGTGTTTGCGGCTTTGCTGATGGGGCAGCTTGGACATAGGGGAAGGGGGAAGGGGGAAGGGGAAATCCACTGGGGTTCCCTTTTCCC
This sequence comes from Thermoflexales bacterium, assembly GCA_038213625.1. GTDB lineage: Bacteria > Chloroflexota > Anaerolineae > J036 > Brachytrichaceae > JANMVQ01. The sequence continues at coordinate 6,643 of JBBQST010000099.1, read as the reverse complement.
CTTCCCCCTTCCCCTGATTGCGATCATGGCGTTCACCAGCCTGATGAATCTCCCCAATGAGCGGCTGAATGTGCGTGCCGAGGACGTGACGCCGCTGAGTGTGCAGCTGTATGAGTGGCACACCGGCAACATCGGCACCACCATCCGCGCCGAGTATTTGCCCCAAACGGTGCAACCGTGGCCGCGGATTGGGTTCGATCTGATGGGGCAGCCGCGCCACGCGATTTCGACGCATGCCGAGGAGGGAATCGATGAGCCGGTGTCGGCGCAACTGCTTTCATCCAGCCCCAACGCGCAAACCTGGCGGGTGAGGGCCGAGACGGAATACGCCAGCTTTGTGTTGCCGGTGCTGGCCTCGGCCGGTTGGGAGTTGGAACCCTACGCCGAAACGCCGGCCGAGCGAGCCGCACCCCGAATGGGGCCGTATGCTGGCTCGGGCTGGCAGGTCGTGGAGTTGTTTGGCGGCGATCACCTGATCACTCTGCGCTACATCGGCACGCCCTTGCAACGCTGGGGGGAGAACGTGTCTGGCGTGGCCGTGCTGATTTGCATCGTAGTGTTCTTTGCCAGTGCGGTGCAACCGAACCGACGCTGGTTCATCCGTTTGGCAAAGCGAATTGGAATCAGCATCGGCATTGTCATGGTTGGGCTGGCGGGGCTGATGGGGGTGGCGCTGGGCGTGCGCGGGTTGCAACCACCGGCCGAGCCAGCCCCATCCATGCAGGCGCTGGACAACACGGCCCGCCTGTTCCCCCATCGCGGCCCACTGACTCTGACCAGCACCGACGTCAATACCACCACCTACGAACTCATGGGGGCCACTGTGACGCCGACGCAACTGCGCGCCGGGGAGCCGTTTACGTTGACGCTGCGCTGGAAGGATGATCGCGCCCCAGGCCAGATAACGGTGCGCCAGGAGTTTCCCAACCCCAGCGCCTACGCCGAGCAGCAGCAACTGTTTCGCTTTCAAAATCTCGTGTCGAGCGGCGATGCCCACATCAGCATGCATCGCACCATTTCTGAGGCGTTGCCCGGCCCCACTCTGCTCCGGCTCTCACTCGATCCGAACGGCGAGGACGTTGCCGGCCAGCGCGCGATGATTGTCGGGCCCACGATCACCAACACACCCGCCAATGCCCCGGCAGAGCGGTTGCACACCTTTGTCAACGGCATCACCTTGCACCAGGCCGACATTCTGCGCACCACCGAGCGCGATGCTTGTTTCCGGACCGTGTGGTCGCGCACCGATCATCCGATGGCTGATGCGCTACAGGTGTCGATGCGGGTGTATGGCGATGATGGCCGCGAGATTGCCCAGGCCGACTGGCAGCCGCTGGCGGGCCTGACTCCCACCTGGGCCTGGCCGGCCCATGCCGCTATCTTCGACAGCAAGTGCAATGTGCCCATTGCGAATGCATTGCGGCCCAATGAAAAGTTCACGGTGCGGGTGGTGTGGTACTCCGCGCTATCGTTGCAAGAGATCGACAGCGTCACCCTGAACGGCGATGCTGGGCCGGCACAAGAGGGATTTGTGGTGTTGCCGCTGGGCCGATAGAGGGCGATAGATCGCAAATGCGTACTGACAAGAAACATTGAGCGCAGATGCACTTACTCCCCAGGTCCATCTCACACAGAAAGTAGAATCGCAGGGTGTCAGTTTTGCTGAATGCCAGATCATCCATTTCGCATCGGCACAGATTCTTGCCGACCGTGCTGATGGGGCTGGGCGTGATCATCGCGACCCTGCTGACGGCATGCACCACGCCACGGCCCACGTACAAGATTGCATTGGCCGCGCCGTTTGAGGGCCACCTGCGGCAGGCCGGCTACGATGCCTTTCCTGCATTTCGGCTGGCATTGCGCGAGCAGATCGCGGCTGGTGGCGTTGGGCCTTATCAGATTGAATTTGTGGCCTACAACGACAATGCCGATCCGGCATTTGCAGCGCGGGTGGCGCACAATGTGGTCGAAGACGCGCGGGTGCTGGCCGTGATCGGCCACCTGTTGCCCGAGACCTCGGCCGCGGCCATGCCGGTGTATGCCACGGCGCAAATGCCGGTGATCACGTTGGCCGGCCCAGACACAACCTGCCGCACGCCGCCCTTTGCCTACGCCGGTTTCGTCAACGCAACGCCGGAGCAGCAGACGCAGGCGGGAGCTGCCATGCAACACTTTGCCGAGGTATCGGGCGGACCAGCGGCCGGCTCAGGTTCCATTCAAGCCTATCTGGCCACACGGCTAGTGCTCCGGGCTGTTGCCGATGATGTGGCCGCGCATGGCACCCCGACCCGCGCCGGGGTGGGAGAGGCGTTAAGCCGGTTGATGGTGTGTCGTCCTTGAGACTGCCGGTCAATTGCTGAGGGAACTTGGACAGAATGAACAAAACTGAACAGAATGCAGAGGATTCTTCTCCTGCTTCATTTCGTTTCATTCTCTAAATTCTCAGTAGTTGAAAACGTCAAAAGAATTTCACGCAAAGACGCGAAGTCGCAAAGATGAAATGCCTTGTTCCGCTGGTTTCCCTTTGCCTCATAGCGTCTTTGCGTGAAATTCCCTCTGCAACTTTTAACTACTAATTTCTGTCCAAAAATCCATCTGTCTAAATTGCTAATGACAGCTATTGCTGCAAGTTGGAACCCGAACCCACCCCTATGAACCTTCGCATCAAGATCAACTTTCGCAGTGTGCTGGGGTTGGACTATGCCGACGACCTGGTCGGCGATGAGCGATTTTCGGGTGAGCAGGCCGCCGGCACCAACGGCCTGTATTGGAACGGCGTCATTGGCATGTTCTCCGAGAGCGCCACCGCCAATTACACCAACCTGTATTTGCTGTCGTTGAATGCCACGAACCCCCAAATTGGGCTGTTAAACACGCTGATCCAGGTTGCCACGGCCATCACCCCACTGCCTGGCGCCACCCTGGCCGAGCGCACCGGCGCGTATCGTCGCATCATTCTGTGGCCCAATGTGCTGGCGCGGTTGGGGCTGCTGATGTTGGCGGCATTGCCCATCGTGTTGGGCAGCACACAGGGCACAGCCATCGTGACCGTGGCGATGATCCTGTTCATCGCGCGCGCGGTGCTCTCGCAATTCACCACGGCCGCCTGGACGGCGTTTGTGGGCCAGTTGGTGCCACCAAAGTTGCGCGTGCGCTACTTCTCAGCGCGCACATTTGCCATGTCGATTGCGAGCATGTTAAGCACGCTGCTGGCCGGTCAGGTGATCGCGTGGCTGGGCGCGCCGCTGGGCTATCAGTGGTTGTTTTTGATCGCGGGTCTGGTCGGCCTCGTGGCCTCCTACATCTTTGCGCGCATCCCCATCTCGCAATATCCCCAGCGCGCTGTGTTGCCAGTAACGCGGGTCAAATCGCAGTCGCCTGTGTCCAGCCTCCGCTCGCAATTTACAGATCATCCTGCCTTTTTGCGCTACACCATTGCCGGCGGCGCGTTCGCTCTGGCGGTGGGAATTGGAGGGCCGTTTATTCAGATCTACCAGGCGCGGGCGCTGGGTTTTGATGCCGGCCAGATCGGCCTGATCGTGACAGCGGAGTTGTTGAGCAATCTGGTGGCGGGCCGCATCTACGGCTCACTGATCTTCCTGCGCTACGGCGATTACCGGGTGATGCGGGTGTTGCGCCTGTTGACAGCAGTGGTGCCGTTTGGTTGGATATTCATTCGCGATCCGATTTTGGGGGCGTTGAATCAGGCGCTGGCCGGTGCCATCTGGAGCGGCCACGAACTGGCGGCATTTAATGGCCTGTTGAGTGTGACACCGGAAGTCGGCCGGGCGCGCTATATTGCACTTAACACCTTTGTGATCTCGATCTGCGCGGCCATCGGGCCGGCGCTGGGCGGCGTCTTGAGCGATGTGATCGGCTATCAACCTTTGTTTGTGCTATCTGCCATCATGCGCGTTGCCGCTGGCATCCTATTTATCGTGCTGGTGAAAGACTGGAATCACCAACAGTCCCCGACCTCGTAGAGACGTTTCGCCGGAACACTTCTATGGGGTCCTTTTTGGGTCCTTTCGGGGTCTTTTCAACGTCCATATCACGTTCGAATATGAGATGATTTCGTCAGACTAATCGTCAGCAACCACGGGTTATTTTCAATACAATTCCTGCTATGAACACACTCCACCCGTCCTCTCGTGTGCCTGTCTGGGCCCGCATGTTGGGCGACAGCGGCTTCAGAATATTTCTGAACTTAATAGAACATTACTTTGCTCTGCGCAACATCACCATCAAGGTGGACTCAGACGATGGGGTGATCCGGCCGATTGTGGCCGTATCGGCCCAAAGCAGCATTTTCGGCTTGCAAAACATCGCGCAGGTGTGCCATCAGGCCGAGGAGAAGGAGTGGGAAACGCTGATCACGGCGCATTTCGATTCGATCTTTGCCGTGCAGGATGAAAACAGCGCCCTGCACGTTGATATGAGTGATTTCAAGAAGGTGCAGACCCGGCTGCGTGCCCGTGTGTATCCCGAAGACATCGCCACCCACACCAACGAAATTGTCAGCCAACCCAGCCTGGCCGGCGCATTGGAAGTGTTGGTGGTCGACCTGCCCACCACCGTGCGCACCGTCTCGAAGCAGGAAGCCGCGCAGTGGGGGTTTACCGAGGAAGAGCTGTTGCTGATTGGCCGGCGCAACCTGCGCGCGGGCGGGCTCTTGAAGCCCAATAGCGTGGCCCTGGAGCAGGGCACATCCCTGTTGCTGTATTCAGGCGACAATTTTTACGCGGCCAGCCATACCCTGATCTTTGGAGATTACATGACGCAACAGATTGAGAAGGGGGCGGCGGTGGCCGATTACGGCGCATTGGTCGGCATTCCCAAGCGAGATGTGTTGCTGGCCCACTTCATTCGCAACGTGGGCGCGGTGGAGGCCGTGGGCGCGATGTTGCAAGCCGTCGTCGGCATGCACCGCGATGGCCCCGGCTCCATCACCCCCAACCTGTTCTGGTATCGCGATGGTGCCTTCGAGCAACTTCCCTACGAACTGGAAGGCAACCAACTCAGCTTTGCTCCCTCCGACGATTTCGTAGAACTGCTGGATCAGCTCTCGGCACGGGCGAGCCTGTCGTAGTGGCTGGTGGCTGGGCCTTTTAGAATTTAGCCACTTGTTGATTTGTTCACTTGTTCATTCATGCGCGAACCACCGTGATGCTTGTGAGCGAGTGGTTAATAATGGACAAGTGAGCAAGTGAATAAATGAATAAATTCAAATTGATTCTGTTCGACATGGACGAGACGTTGTATCCGCGAGCAACGACGTTGATGCCGACGGTGACCGAGCGCATCACCCAGTTCATGATCGATCAGTTGGGCATGACGCCGCAAGAAGCCGCGCAACAGCGGCAAATCTTTCGCGAGAAATACGGCACCGCACTGCGCGGCCTGATGGAAGAGAAGCATTTGTCAGACATGGACGGCATCAACGCCTATCTGCAATATGTGCACGACATTCCCCTGGTGGATGTGTTGGAGGTCGACCCGGTGGCGCGTGAGATGTTGATGCAACTGCCGCTGCGGCGGGCCGTGCTCACCAACAGCAATATCGAACATGCCGAGCGCGTGTTGACGCACCTGAATTTGTGGGATGTGTTTGAAGGTGTGATCGATATTCGAGCGATGAACTTCTTCTCCAAGCCCGACCCACGCGCCTATCAAGCGGCGCTGGATCGATTTGGCGTGACGGCCGAGGAGACCATCTTTGTCGAGGACACACCGGTGAATACGCGGCCGGCCAAAGCCCTCGGCATCACCACCATTTTGCTGTATCACCCGCTGAGCGATGCGACCAACTATGCGGTGCCGTCGTTGCGCGAGGCGCTGGAGTTGGTGGGCGAGTGGGTTCACTGATGGCGTTGAACAATGCAAGCAAACCATGGGCTTATGTCAAGAAGCAGTCTGCTAGAACGTGGCGCTTTCATTGTCACTGCATTCATCTTATGCACAATGGGTGTCTCCTGCCACTGGGTTCCTCCACCGCCACCGGTAAAACGCAACACCACCACAACTCCGTCTCCAACGCAAGCACAAATTCGTGGGGCCTTGAAGAAATTGCCACTGTGTGTGACAACTCAGTTTATCAACTTGGAAACCAATGATCAACATCAAGGAACACAGTTTGTGTTGTATTCCTGGGATGACCCACAAAATGTCGGAAAAGACTTATGCATGCAGGCATATCAAAAAGCCGGCTGGCAACTAAGCCATGTAATATCTGAAACGATAAGTAGCGGATGGTATGAACCCACAGTGGTTTACTGTTTTAGTCTGATCAACCACGGAAATGGACTGTTAACTCATGTAACGCTTAGTTTTACAGAAGAGGTAAAGCATACTGTCAACTCATTTGTGTTGTTAGCAATTCGTGCCGAGGATGAACGGTCAAATCAGGAAAGATGCTGGCATTTTTGGGAGGAATTTCCCAAAGATGGCCCTTTTATCGAATTAAGAATTAACAGTTATACCAAAAGAGCCATAAACAATAGACGTATTTGATTACCGCGTTTTCCCGAAAATCGAAACACTTGTTCTACACAAATGCGCTCCCTGAAATGGATGCATGTGTCGAAAAACCTGGAAAACAAGGGTTTTTTCAAAAGTGCAAATCAGGGTTTGATTTGCGGCAGGG
>JBBQST010000098.1:0-11220 GCA_038213625.1 Thermoflexales bacterium | reverse complement strand
TGGTCGTCTCGAACAGATCGAGTTGCAGAATCGTGGTGTCGCTGCGGAAGGCCTGCATGTCGCGAAAATAGAACGACGTGAACATGCCATTGCCGACCGTGGGGATGGGTTGTGCACCGGCATTGATGTACCAAACGCGCGCGTAATTCTGACGCAGGGTTGCGGTGGGATCGGCCTCATTGGCCAACAGCCCATTGATCGGCAACACCGGCACCGGCACCCCATTCAAATAGTATTGAACCAGTCGATACGGCGTATACAACGGCTCGATGACCAGCGCATCACCCGGCCGCCAATGCTGGCCGAGATAGCGCACCAGCCCGCGCCAGTCATCATATTTAATCAGCGAGGGCAAGGTTGCTGAGGCCACACCAAAGGACTCCACCGCCAGCACACCGGCCAGGAGCGCGCCGCCCAACGCGGTTCGGCTCAGGCTCAATGTCGGTCGCAACCGCTGTCGCAAAATATGGCGCGGCAGGATCGTTTCGATCACCGTCGTCATCATTAGTAATACGGTCGGCGACAACATGATGGCGTAGCGAAAGGTATTGGTGCCGCGCTGCAAGTAGCAGATGCCACACAATGCCAACAGCGAAGACAGTGCCACCGCAGCCAGGGCTTCGCGCCGGCCCCAACGGGCCCCAGGTCGCGTGATCAGGCCGCGCACCACCGGCACAAACGCAATCAACAACCCGGCACCCACCAACAGCAAAATAGCCTTGTCCAGCCAGCCACCCGTGGGGTCGGCCGCGGTTAAGCCGAAGATGGTGCCGGTCATCAGCAGCGGCACCACATCGACCACGCTGGCGATGTTGGTGGCTGCAACGAGCCTGCCGGCTTGCGCAGGTGCGACGATGGCAAAGGCCAGCGCAGCCACGATCAGCAGCCCAATCAAACCACCCCCCCACAACCGGCCCCCGCGCGAGGCCAGGGTCCGGCTCGCCAGCCCCATCAGCAACAGCGCCGCCACCTGGCCCACCCACAATACCGCCAGCAGGTAATGACTGGCCACGCCGACCAGCGAAATCCCCAGCCAGGCCACAATCATGTTGCGCCGGCTCGCGTTGGAGCGCCGCGGGGCCAGCACGACGAAGCGCGCCTGGGCATACAGCATGAGCGCGGCCAGACAGAAGAACCACGAATAGTGGCGAATCTCCTGCGAGTACCACTGATACCCCGCGCACAACAGCGCCATCAGCATGCCGATCAAACCCGCGCGCCGGCCCAGCAATCGTCGGCTCAGGGCATAGGTCACGGCCACGGCCGCGACACCGGCAAAGCCAGCCAGCGCCTTGGAGGCAAATTCGCCCGTGCCCACCAGACCCCGCCACACCCGCAGCGTGGCGAAATACAGCGGCGGGTGCGGGTCGATCATCTCGGTGCCCTGGATGTCAACGACGCTGAGGAATAAATCTGACCAGCTTCCCGAGATGCGGTTCAGCGTCGTGCCTTCATCCAGCCACATGCTGCGAGCCGTGAAGTGTGTGAAGCGCAGCGCACAGGCGGCCAACACGATGAGCACGGCGACCGTGGCGGTTTTGGACCAACTGTTGCGGCCAGTGGCAGGCGCACCCGCACGATCCAGACGATTCACAGGCGCTTCCATGACCGAGTCAGTCTGCCGCTAGCGCCGGTCATTCTGGATCTCCTTAATATCCGCGTCCACCATCATGTGCACCAGCTCTTTGAAGCTGACCTTGGGCTCCCAACCCAGCTCGCGGCCGGCTTTGCTAGGGTCGCCAACCAGCAGATCCACCTCGGCGGGTCGGTAAAACTTCTGATCGATGACGACGTGGTCCTGCCAGGTGAGGCCGACGTGCTGGAACGCCACCTCACACAGCTCGCGAATCTGGTGGGTCTCGCCGGTGGCCAGCACGTAGTCGTCGGGCTTGTCCTGTTGCAACATCAGCCACATGCCGCGCACGTAATCGCCGGCAAAGCCCCAGTCGCGCCGGGCTTCCAGGTTGCCCAGGCGCACTTCCTTTTGGAGTCCCAGTTTGATGCGAGCCACGGCATGGGTCACCTTGTGCGTGACAAATTCCAGACCACGGCGGGGGGATTCATGATTGAACAGAATGCCGCTGCACGCAAACAGGTTGTAGCTCTCACGGTAGTTGACGGTGATCCAGTGGCCGTAAACCTTGGCCACGCCGTAGGGGCTGCGCGGATAAAACGGCGTCGTCTCGCGCTGCGGCACCTCCATCACTTTGCCAAACATTTCGCTGCTGCTGGCCTGGTAAAAGCGGGCATCCGGCTTGATGTGGCGCACAGCCTCCAAAATACGGGTGACGCCAAGGGCGGTGAACTCGCCGGTCAGCACAGGCTGGGTGAATGAGGTCGGCACGAATGACTGGGCCGCCAGGTTATACACCTCGACGGGTTGATACTCGCGCATCACATCCATCAGGCTCGACTGATCCAACAGGTCGCCCTGCACAATCTCGACCTGATCCTGAATATGCTTAATTCGATCAAAGTTAATCGTACTGGTACGGCGCACCATTCCAATCACGCGGTAATCCATGCTCAGCAGAAACTCTGCCAGATAAGATCCATCCTGTCCCGTAATACCAGTAACCAGTGCTGTCTTTTGTTTCATTCAATCCTCGGTTAGTTGTTAGTTGTTAGTCGCTGGTAGTTGGTAGCTGGTTGCTGGGTTTATGACAAGCCACCAGCAACCAGCGACTAGCCACCAGCTGCTTCGCGAACGCGTTGCCGCCAGTAATCCAAAATGTCGGCAATGGTCTGCTCAAACGCAATGTGTGGGCTCCAGCCCGTGGCCTCGCGCAACCGCGACGCATCGCCGTAGCTGATGGGGGTATCGACTTTGCGAAACTTGGCAGGATCGGTCTCCTGCTGAATCTGAACCGTGCTCTGACTCAGCATCACATCCAAAAGCGATTGGATGGAGCGCGGCACGCCGCTGCAAATGTTATAGATCTGGCCGGCGTCGGCCCCCTGAATCATGGCGAAATACGCGCGGGCTACATCGCGCACGTCGCTGAAATCGCGCTGAGCGGCCATATTGCCCAACCGCATGACCGGTTCGCGACGGCCCAGCTCAATCTCGGCGATTTGTCGCGCAAAGTCGGCCGCCACAAAACGGGCACTCTGGCTCGGCCCCACATGGTTAAACGGCCGCGCAATACACACATCCAGGCCGTGGCTGATGTGGTACTGCAACACCATCAAATCCTGGGCGCACTTGCTAACGGCATAGGGGTTATTCGGCCGCATCGGACTGGTCTCGCGAAAGGGCAAATCCTCAGGCCCTTCAGGCCGGCCATACACCTCGTTGGACGAGACCGTGAGCATTCGCGGCGTGAAACCCGCCGCGATCACGCCTTCAAACAAATTGAGCTGGGCCTGGACATTGTCCTGATAGGTGTCCCAGGGTTGCTTCCACGAGGTCGGCACCGAGGATTGGGCGGCCATGTGCACGATCACATCGGGCCGCTCGTGCTTCAATAAACGAGCCACCCCGTCGGCATCGCGCAAATCCAGCCGCCACCATTGCACCCGGCTGTTGGTTCGCTCGCCCGTGGTCGAACGCGACACGCCGATCAGCGACCAATGGGTTTCCTGAAGCAATAACTCGGCCAAATACGAGCCGGCAAAGCCGGACATGCCGGTGATTAATACGCGCATGAAATTATGAGAGTCCCTTGTGCCATGTTTGACGGATGCGGGCGGCCGCACACCCAGCCCGGATGACGGCCAAATTTTACACGCTGAACGCGGCCTGCACCGACTTGGCAAACCGGCGCATCCGCTTCAAACTACTTGTACATTGGCTTCCACATTTGCTACTGATCTGTATTGCTCTGTATTGCTCGAATTGGAGAACCCATGACTATTCATGAAGCTGTCCTGGAGCCGCCCACGACCGCGGCCCAACCTCCCGAAAAGTATCGCCTGAGTGTGCGCGAGTATGTGTCGTTTCGCGAGCAGGGCTATCTGGCCGTGCGCGGCCTCGTCTCGGCCGAGGACGTGGCTGAGTTCAACGCCCACATGGACGACATGATGGTCGGCCAGGTGATTGTGCCGCAGGAGAAATTCGCGGCGTATCAGGCACATTACCCCGACAAGCCCGAGGACTGGCTGCGCGCCCACATGCTGCACCGGCTCATCCCCATCCACGAGCGCATGCTGCTGCACCCGCGCATCCTGGATGTGCTGGAAGCGCTGATCGGCCCCGACGTGCTGGCGCTGCAAAGCATGACCTTCTTCAAGCAACCCGGCCAACCTGGTCAGGGCTTTCATCAGGACTCGTACTACATTCCCACCCTGCCCGATACCTTGTGCGGCGCATGGCTGGCACTGACCCCGGCCGATGAGGCCAATGGCTGTCTGTGGTTCACCGAGGGCACCCAGAACGAGCCGGTGTATCCCGACACCAACGGCCAGGCCCAAGACCGGCACAGCAACATGGCTGATCTGGAAGCCATCACCGGCGCGAGCAACATGGAGGTGTCCCAAAACACGCTGTCGCGCATCGCCGCCAAATATCCGGGCCGCGAGGTTAAGGTGGAGGCGCAGCCGGGCGATGTGGTGTTCTTCGGCGGCCACGTGCTGCATCGCTCGCACTCCAACCGCGCCAGCTATCCGCGCCGGTCGTACGTCGGCCACTACTGTAATGCCCGTTCGTGGGTGCCGTGGAATCATGGCGCGCCCTATGACGGCGACAGCGGCAACCACCTGCACATACTGGCGCGCGGCAGCACCCATTTGCCCTATGCCCAGCCGGCCTTTGGCACACCCTGCGCCGCCAACCAGACCACATCAGGCCAACTTGCGGCCGCGCCGATGGGCATGATGGGCGATGACGATGACATGCTGGCACCGATGCCGCATGACGTTGGCGAGCATGAATTAGGGCGCATTCACACACTACGACCTGATAGTTTGTCAAAGCAAGGAACTTAACCAGGTCATTCCCGCGCAGGCGGGAACCCACGCGCAACCCCGACGCGACAGTAGATTGAGCACTGGATTCTGCCCCGCTGCGGGGACGCCTGCGCGGGAATGACGTGGCTACTTAAAGATATTCCTTGGACAGACGATTAGCTCAAATCTCACGCAGTGTCGTCGGGGCGCACAACAATCTTCCCAATCATCCTCCTACAGTCGCTCCTCTAGGCATTGTCTTATTTGAACCTCATAATGCGATGCTAAACATACCCTCGTTGTATTGCCTTTTCGGCATCTAAGCGGTCAAGCATGACCATAAGCTTGACCATAGGTGGCAAAACGATGAGCGAACCGCCTGAATCTAGCATCGAGAGTGATCCTCCCAGCCTGCGGGCCAAGCTTCGATCTGTGCGCGCGCGCGCAAAAAGCGCGGTGTCGTTTGTGTCTGGCATCGCGGCCGTGCTGGTGGCGCTGCTGCTCTACAACGCGCTGGTGCCGGCCCCGCCCCCACTGACCACGCGCGATGTCAACCAATCCATTGCCAATGCGATGGCCTCGGCCACCCCTGCTCCCGCTGACTCATCGCTGGTCTATCAGGTCATTCGGCCTTCGTTTGTGCTCATCCAAACCGAGGGCGGCGGCAACCCTAATAATGGTGAAGCTTTCACGGGCCGTAACGATGAGCCAGACCAGGCTGAAGAAGACGACTTCGGCCTCGGTAGCGGTGTCATTGTCAACGACGAAGGCAATATCCTCACCAGCCTGCACGTGGTCGCCGATGCCCGCAAGATCAGGGTGACGTTTGCCGACGGCACCGAATCCGAGGCCAAAATCATCAACGCCCAGCCCGAAAACGACATTGCGGTTTTGCAGGCGGCCACGCTGCCCAAACAGGTGGTGCCGGCCACACTCGGCAACCCTGGCTCGTTGCGGGTGGGCGATGAGGCGTATGTGGTGGGCAACCCGCTCGGCCTGTATGGCTCGATGAGCACGGGCGTGATCTCCGGCCTCAACCGCAACTTCCAGCCCAAAAATAGTGAAGAACGTCTGGAAGGGCTGATTCAATTTGACGCCGCAGCCAACCCCGGCAACTCAGGTGGCCCCCTCATGAACCGCTATGGCCAGGTGGTCGGCATCGTGGCTGGGCTGGTCAACCCCACCGAGCAGGATGTTTTCATTGGCATTGCGTTTGCGGTGCCGATTAATGTGGCCGGCGGTGGTGCCGGCATGCCAGCCTATTAAGTGACGTTGACGTAAAGACGCGCGGCTGGGGCGTCTTGAGAAATTCAATACCAGAAGACGCCCCAGCGGCGCGTCTGTGCCCAAACACCAGGAGAACACACATGGAACAAAACCGGGAACCCCAGAATGGCATGCCGATGGAACGGGTGCTCTACGAAGTCAAAAAGGTCATCGTCGGCCAGGACCATCTGCTGGAGCGCATGATAGTGGCCTTGTTGGCACGCGGCCACATTTTGGTCGAAGGTGTGCCGGGGCTGGCCAAGACCATGGCCATCAAAACACTGGCCGATTCCATCGGCGGCAGCTTCAAACGCATTCAGTTCACGCCCGATCTGGTGCCAGCCGATTTAGTCGGCACGCGCATCTACAACCAGAAGACCGGCGAATTTAATACATCGCTGGGGCCGGTGTTTACGAACCTGTTGCTGGCCGACGAGATCAACCGCGCGCCGGCCAAGGTGCAAAGCGCGCTGCTCGAAGTGATGCAGGAGCGTCAGGTCACGATCGGCGGCGAAACGTTTAAAGTGCCAAACCCGTTCCTGGTCATGGCCACCCAGAACCCAATCGAAACAGAGGGCACGTATGCGCTGCCCGAGGCTCAGGTAGACCGATTCATGCTCAAAGTGCTGGTGGGCTACCCTACCCCGACCGAGGAGTTTGTCATCGTCGAGCGCATGACCGGCTTTTTGCAGGCCGTGCAAAAGGTGCTGACCACGGACCAGCTATTGGAACTGCAAAAACGGGTGTATCAGGTCTACGTCGACCCGGCCCTGATCGAGTACACCATTCGCATGGTCACGGCCACCCGCAACCCCAGGGAGGTCGGCCTCAAGGAGTACGACCGCTACATCATGTTCGGGGCCAGCCCGCGCGCGTCGATCAACCTGATTCTGGCAGCCCGCGCGCTGGCGTTTGTGCGTGGCCGCAACTATGTGCTGCCGCAGGACATTCAGGATATGACCATGGATGTGTTCCGCCATCGCGTCATGCCATCATACGAAGCCCTGTCGGAAAACATCACCAGCGACGCGCTGTTGAAGAAGATTCTCGACCGCATTCCCCTGCCCGTCGTGCCGCTCCATGAACATGCCAACTCGAACAGCAACGCCAGTAATACCAGCTTCAACAATGGCAACGCCCTCTTTGGCAACAACACCCGCAACGCCTAATCACGGCGCCATGGAGCGCGGCACCCTAGAGCGCGGCGCAGCAGAGCGCATTTTGCAGCGGCTGGACTGGCAGGTGGTGCGCCGGCTGGATGGCTTGTTGCAGGGCGATTACCGCAGCCTGTTCTATGGCTACGGCGTGGACTTTGCCGACCTGCGCGAGTATCAGCCCGAAGACGACGTCCGCTACATCGATTGGAACGTGACGGCGCGCATGGATGCGCCCTATGTGCGCAAGTACGTGGAGGACCGCGAGATCACGGCCTGGTTCCTGCTCGATCTCAGCCCCTCCGTCGATTTCGGCGCGCACAAAACTTTGAAGCGTACCGTGCTGATTGATTTTGTGACCACGTTGGCCCGGCTGTTAACACGCCACGGCAACCGCGTGGGAGCGGTGTTCTACGGCAGCAAGGTCGAGCGCACTGTGCCGGCCGGTGGCGGCCGGCTACAGGTGTTGCGCCTGGTCAACGATCTGCTCAAGCAGCCCAAACTGGCCAAAGCGCCGTTTACCAATCTCACGCCGCTGCTCGAGCATGGCTTGCACACCCTGCGGCGGCGTTCACTTGTCTTTGTCGTTTCAGACTTCATCAGTGAGCCGGGTTGGGAACGGCCACTCAGTATGTTGAAGCAACGGCACGATGTGTTGACGATTCGCCTGTGGGACCCGCGCGAGATGGAACTGCCCGATGTCGGCCTCGTGATCATGGAGGATGCCGAGACCGGCGAGCAACTCTATGTCGACACGCACGACAAGAAATTTCGGCAACGCTATCAAGCCGCCGCCCTGGAGCGCGAGGCCGGCCTGAGCCAGTCGTTCAAGCGCGCCGGCGTGGACGCTTTGGCGCTTTCAACCGAGGAAGATCTCGTGCACGCCATCGTTCGCTTTGCGACGCTGAGACAGCGAAAGAAGTAGCAGGCGGAGTTGTTAGTGGTTAGTGATTAGTGGTTAGTGATTAGTGATTAGTGATTAGTTCTTAGTTTAAGAATGAACCGTTGGTAAACGGCCGCAACTAAGCACTAACCACTAACCACTAACAACCAACAACTAGCCACTCCCCAAGGACCACCTATGTCATTTATCTGGCCTGTCATGCTCATTCTGCTGGTGCTGATCCCGGTGTGTGTGGCCATCTACATCCGCATGCAGCGCCGGCGTGAACAAATGGCCGCGCGGGCCGGCAGCATGGGCCAGTTTCAACAGGCTGCTGCCGGCCCGCGCGGCGCACGCCGGCATATTCCACCGGCGCTGTTCGCGGTTGCACTGACCCTGCTGGTTGTTGCGCTGGCCCGGCCCCAGACTGCCGTGAGTTTGCCGCGGCTCGAAGGCACGGTCATTCTCGCATTCGACATCTCGGGCAGCATGGCTGCGGAAGATATGCAGCCTACGCGAATGGAAGCGGCCAAGGCGGCGGCTCGCGAGTTCATCCTGCGCCAGCCAGCCTCGGTGCAGATCGGCATCGTCGCGTTCAGCGACAGCGGCTTGCAGGTGCAGGTGCCGACCAATGACCAGGCCGAGCTGCTGGCCACGATCAACCGGCTGGCCCCGGCGCGCGGCACCTCACTGGCCAACGGTATTGGGGTAGCGCTGGACACAATCGCGGCTCAGGGTCAGGAAACCCAGTATTACAGTGGCAGTGCCGACTCGACTCCCGAACCTATGCCAACGCCGACCCCGGTGCCGAAAGGCGTGTTCAAAGCCGCGTCCATCGTCCTGCTCACCGATGGCGAGAACACGGTGCAACCCGATCCCATGCTGGCCGCTCAATTAGCGGCCGACCGTGGCGTGCGCATTCACACCATCGGCATCGGCAGCCCGGCTGGCGCGGATCTGAAGGTAGAGGGGTTCACCATTCACACCCAGCTCGATGAAGCCACATTGCAAGCCATCTCCCAACTCACCAGCGGCTCGTACTACAACGCCCAGACCGAGCAGGATCTGCGCACCGTCTACGAAACACTCGGCACCGAGCTGGTGGTCAAGCCCGAGGAGACCGAAGTCACCGCCTTATTCGCCGGCGCCAGCCTGATTGTGATGTTGATCGGCGGCGCGCTCACGCTGGTGTGGTTCAGCCGTTTACCTTGATTTAAAACTCAAGACATTTGAGTTTAGATGCTTGAGTTTATTGGAGGCAGTTCATGGATTTATTGTGGCCGGGGTTTTTGTTGTTGCTGCTGCTCATACCCATCATCATCGGCATCTACATCTGGATGATGCGCCGGCGCAAGCGCTTCACTGTGCGCTTCTCCAGCCTGTCGCTGGTACGTTCGGCGTTGCCCCAATACTCACGCATCCGGCGCTACCTGCCGATGGGCCTGTTTCTGGGCGCATTGGGCATGCTGGCCATCGCCCTGTCCCGGCCCGTCGCCATCGTCAGTGTGCCCACCAATCAAACCACCATCATCCTGGCCATGGATGTGTCGCGCAGCATGTGCTCGAACGACATCGAGCCCAACCGGTTAATCGCGGCGGAGAAGGCGGCCCTGTCATTTATTCAAAGCCAGAAAGCCGGCACCCAGTTTGGCCTCGTCGCATTTTCTGGCTTTGCCGAGGTGGTGCAGACGCCGACGCTGGACCAGGACGTGCTGGCCGAAGCGATCATGAATTTGTCGACCGGCCGACGCACCGCCATTGGCAGCGGCATTCTCAAATCCATCGATGCCATTGCTGAGATTGATCCGAGCGTGGCCAAGAGTGTGACGGGCCGGCCCACCGGGGCCGAGCCCACACCCGTTCCCAACGGCGCGTATGTGCCCGAGATCATCGTGCTGCTGACCGATGGCGCGAACAACGCCGGGCCGATGCCCATCGATGCGGCGCAACAGGCAAAAGACCGTGGCATCCGCGTCTACACCATCGGCTTCGGCACCGAGCGCGGCGGCGAGTTTCCCAACTGCGGTCCCTCGCTCAATGGCCGGGAGCCATCGGTCGGCAGCTTTGGCGGCGGTTTCGGCGGTGGCGGTGGCCGGTTTCGCCGTGGCATCGACGAGGACACGTTGAAGGAAGTGGCTGCCATGACCGACGCTGAGTATTACTCGGCCGAAAGCTCCGAAGAGTTGAACGAAGCCTTTCAGAACCTGCCAACCAACCTGATCACCAAAACCGAGACCACCGAGATCAGCGTGTTCTTCGCAGCACTGGGCGCACTACTGGCCGCGTTGGGTGTGGGGCTGTCGCTGCTGTGGCATCCGCTGCCGTGAGGTGGGGTAGAGGGTCAACTGCCCATGCGCACCGACTCAGTCATGGCCCGGCATCGGTTGATGGGGCTTGAGAAATTATTCGGGATACCGCACGCCATGAGTAGGGGCGAAGCATTTGCCCCTACGACTACGATCCAATACCCCTTTTATTTCTTCAAACCCCATCAACCGATGTCGATCTATGGCGAGTTGGACTCGATCACTCAATTTTTATTTACCGATTTTATTTCTGAGCTTTCATCCGGCGCTTCGGGTGCTATTCGCTCACGGCTCATCCAACATCACCTGCGCCATGCCGATCCCAAACGCAACCGGCACCGGCGGCCCCTCACAGTTGAACACGAGGCCGTCGAGATTCTGCCGCGCTAACGCAGTAAATAACGCTTCACCTGTCAGAATGGTGACCTTGAGATCGCCCGGCTGGTGCGTGGCCGCCCACCACTCGGCAAATGCGTCGAAGGCATCCTCAGCCGTAAACAGCGCCGCGAGCCGTCGACCCTGATCATCCGGCGCAAGCGCAATGCCGCGCGGCGGATCCGCATCTTCGCCCAAATCCTGCAGCGCCAGCCAGTAGCGCGCGAAGTGCTTGACCCGGCTCACATCGCCGTCTTGCGCACGACCCTGCCGCAACGCCAACAACGCCCGCTCGATGTGCACGGCCGCGCCAAGGTGACTCAGGCGCTCGAAGTAGTCTTGCGTCAGA
>JBBQST010000097.1:0-11224 GCA_038213625.1 Thermoflexales bacterium | reverse complement strand
CGATCGGGGATGCGCTCAGACTCCGGAGGAGGCACGCCCGACGCGGGTAATGTGACGTGGTGGGGTCGTCCGTCGTCCGTCGTCTTTCAACCTTCGCAACACGAAGCCGACCACAAACAGCACGGCCAGCGCCAGCAACACGGCGCCGGTGTTGTTCTGGGCCAGGCCCAGCGTCACCGACATCCAGTACACAAAGCCGCCGAGCAGCAGCCCCAGCGCCTTGCTGAGGCCGTAGCCGCGATCGGCCAGCCCGCGCAACCAGCGTGAGGCAATCAGCCAGCCAGCCAGGGCAAAGACTTGAATCCAGGCATACCACAGGAGAGCGTCGAGCATCTTTGGGGAGACTGAGTAGCAAGTAGACAGTAGTCAGTATCTGACTACTGTCTACTTGCTACTCAGCAAATCTATGACTTCGTAAATCGTGGTGCCTTCGTTTTGGTAGGCGATGCGAATGGTGCCGCCGGTGAGCAGGCTTTGAAATTTGGCCTGGCCCGCAGGGGTGTGATAGATGCGCTCCATGTCGCCGTTGATGATGTATTTCACCTGATATCGACGCAAAAGGAGCCTGGCTTGTTCCGGATCGGGCGTGCGGTAGAAGGTGGCTACATCGTCGTCGCGCTCGAACACAACGCGGTCATCCATGGCCGCGCGCTGCTGGCGTTGGTGCCACTGCCAACCCACCAGGGTGGGCAGGCCGGTGTAGATGGAGAAACGGCCCGACCAGCGATATTGGTTGCCCCGCGCGCTGCCTTCCTCGATGATATTTGGCGAGCCCTTCACGTTGTCCTGCATCCACTTGATGGCTTCATAGTCCCACTTGAGCGGGAAGGCGTGCGAACGGCCCTCCTGTTCCTCAGAACCCTCGCCGCGCTCGGCCACCTGCATGTAGGCCATCCCATCCAACCCGGCCGGAATGTCGCGCACATACCGGTCGCGAATTTTGGCGGGGATGGCGAAGGCGGGATACAGCGCGGCGAGGAATAGGGCAATGGCCATGGCGATGCTGAAGAGGGGCCGCAGTAACAGGACAACAGACGATGGACGATGGACGACGTTTCCCTGGTCGTCCGTCGTTGCGGCTGCTGAGCCAAGCTGTCTGTCGGCTCCAAATAGCTCGTCCAGCACCCCCATCGCCGCAGCGGCTGCCGAAGTGCCCAGTAGCAACCACGCCAGAATGTAGAACTTGAAGACCGTGTTCATACGGCCCAGATCGCCCTCCAGCGTAAACAGCTCGACGAAAATGGTAATGGCGAAACCGCCGGCCGCCGCAAACCACATCAGCCGGTTGGTATTGTTGGCCTGCCGGGTGGCCGAGGCGGCCAGGGCCAGGGCCAGCATCGGCATCGCGAAAATGGCGATGGGTGCATCACGAGTGAGCAGGAATGCAGTGGCCAATGCGCCGCCGGCCAGGATCAGCACCGGCAGTTGAGTCAAGAGCGGTCGGTCACCGCTGATGCTTTTTCGCAGTTGTAACAGCGCATAGATCGCCAGCGGGATCATAAATGTCGCGTAGATGGTGATGTAGGTGTTGAGCGGCGTCTTGTCGTCGGTCCACGGAATAACGCTGTTATAGGCGCTACCGAAGTTTTCGAGATACGGGATGAAGAAGGCCCGCGACAGCGCAAAGAAAACGAGGGCGGCAGGAACGCCTTTTACCGCCGCCGCGATCCAATCGACCACGCTCACTGGCGGGTCATCCGATGCAAACACCGGCAGCAACAAGCCGCCGATGCCGAGCAGCAAATAGGGGTAGTAGTCCCAGGTGTTGGTCGGCCACAACGCGCCAGCCACCATGGCTCCCAGCGCGATGGCGTACCACTTGCGCGCACCGGCCGCAAAAGCCAGCGCAAATGCCACTGCCAGCAATGCCAGCGGCATCGCCATCATGTGGGCGTGCAGGTCGGCATACAAAAAGGTGAACTGAGGGAACTCGGCAATCTGCACCGAATCCGGCAAGGGCTTGCCATCGGCATCCACGCGACCAGCCGTGGGCCGGGTCGGGTTCCAGTATGGCCAGTCGGGGTAGCCCGGCAACTCCTCGCCGCTCAGCCACTTGCCAAAGCCGTTCACAAACGCGATCACCGGCGTCTCGCCCTGCTGCAAGCCGCCCAACCGCTGCATAGCCGGCCCCACCACCCGAATCTCGTCGCCATTGCCGATGCCGACCACAAAGATGGCCGCGGCGAAGCCGGCGAGGATGGTGCGTTTGAAGGGGAATGCGGAGACGACGGGCGGCGGACGACCGACGGCGGCTTCGACTCCGCTCAGCCACCGGCCGTCCTCAGTCCGCCGTCCATCGTCTCTTCGGCTTCGACCGATCGCCCCATACATCGTCACGCCCAGGCCATAGGCGCCCATGGCTGTGAGGGCGAACAGCATCGGCACGGCCAGGTTGTAGGCCACGGCCGGGTCGATGCCCAGCGCCTTGATCGGCCAGCCAATCACGACGAAGCCGAAGTAGTAGTAGTTGATGTAGCCGCCGGCAAACCACGGGTCGAAGGGTGGAAAGTAGGTCGATTTCAGCACGGCGTTGAGATAGGCGAAGTCCATCGGCTTTTCGCCGCCACGGTAGGGGTGCCACAAATCGGGGTTGCCCGCGCGCACCAGCAGCCAGATGCCGAAGGCCAGCAGGAAGATCACTTCGCCGGCCACCATCAATTTCCAGCGGGCTTTGATGAGGCTGAAGAGTGTGGCGCGTTGGTGAAACCAGAGGTGCGCGCCGAGGGCGACCAGCACGGCCACGCACACCCATAGCGTGATCGGTGTGACCTCGACGAGACGCAAACTGCCCAGCCACCACGAGCCGACGGCGATGAGCAACAAGCCGAGGGTCTTGGCGAAGGCGTAACCGCCATCGGCGAGGGTGAATAAAAAGCCACTGGATCGTGTGCTATCAGAGGCCTGATCGATGTTTGACTTTTTGCGCGACGCCAGCGCGATGAGTGGAAACGCCGCCAGACCTAATAGCTCGAATAGGAGCAGCCATGCCAACGATGCCACAATCGGCGATTGATTCAGCGGCGAGTTACGCGGGAATAGATCGGCCCAGGTGCCGCCGGCCGCCTGTGCCTCGGCCAGCGACTCGCTCATCAGCAGGCCGTGGGGTGCATTGCTAACCTTGAATGCAGTGTCTTTGAGAACGCGGGCCGGGTCGAAATAGGGGCTGAGCAATTGCTCGGCTTGCTGGCGCGAGAAGTTGGCCGTCTTCTTGTAGATGAGCACGCGCGGGTGGTCGTAGACCGAGAAGGCTTCCTCCGCAGGTGGATACGGCACTTGAATGCCCAACGGTGTGCCTTGTGTTGTAGCCGGGTGAACCAGCGTCTGCGGCATCTCCTGATCGTTGAATATGAAGGGTCCAAGCTGTGGGAACCGCGCAAAGTCGGCCACCAACTCGAAGCCAAGCTTGCCGCCCATGAGTGCGTCGTAGTAGGCATTGGTCAGAGGAAAGCGCCACGGCAGGCGCGCCACGGAGGCGTAGTGCCGGTTGCTGTTGAGGATCAGGTAATCGGCCTCGTCCATCCCGCGCAGCAGCGTTTCCAATTTGCCGGGGTTATTCTCGTCGATGTAGGGGTCTTCCTCGGCATACACCTGCATCTCACCGCCGCCGGAGGTGAGACCGCGATAGTAGCTGCCAAAGCCGTCCTTGCCATCCATCCGAAACGGCACGCCCTCGTCCCAGTGCTGGTTGGCGATGACGCTGGTGCGGGCCTGAATGCCTTCGCCGCCTAACAGCGTCAGCGACAGCATATAGTCTTTGCCGGGGCTGAGTTCGGCTGCATCGAAGACCAGTGAACTTTGCCCTGCATTAATGTTCTGCTGCACGCTTTGCAGCCGTTCCTGGGTGCTGGTGTCGATGAGATCGGCCTGCACCTGACCCTGGCCGATCAAATGATTAAACGTAAAGCGCAGGTCTTTGATCGGCCCATCGACGCCATCGTTCTCTTCGCTGAGGCGAATCGCGGCATTGAAGGGCAGGTTGGGCAGCGCGGCCACGGACATGACTGGCAAGGGAATATCACGCGGCTGGCCATTGAGGTCGCCGGAGAGGGTGAGCGCCGTCGGCACATGGTTGAAAATCCAACGCGAAGCCTCTGTGCGAGTGAGCTCGTGGCGATAGATATTCATGAAGGCCAGCGCCCAGGCCAGGGTGCCGCCGGCCACCAGCACGACCGGAGCCAGTGCTGCCGCGCGTTTTAACAGATTGGTGGTGCGGATGTGCCGCATTCCTATGCGCGGCATTCCTATGCGCGGCATTCCTATGCGCGGCATTCCTATGCGCGGCATTCCTATGCGCGGCATTCCTATGCGCCGCCAGAGCGCGATCAGAACAGCTGCGGCTGCCACGCACAGCATGGGATAAATCGGTAGCTGATAGCGGATGGATTTAACGAATTGCGTGCTCTGGTAGAGAAAGAAGCCGATGATCCACAACGCCGGCACCAGGTAGGCGTAGGTGCGCCGGCCGCGCAGGGCCTGCCACAGCATGAACAGGGTGCCGATGACGGCGGCAATGCCGAGCGGCACGCCCAATCCGTAGAACACGATGTTGATGAGCGGGAACACAATTGGCATGCGATTGGCCCATTGCCAGCCAAAGGGCGGGTCCTGCACGCCGCTGGCCATTGAGGCTGCGTTTTGCAATTCAGACACCCAGCGCGAAGACGGGGCCAGGATGGGGCGGGCAAACTCGGGCAGACGGCCAACCAGTTTGGTCACCGTGTCCGGCATCGGCGCAATCTGCAAACAAATTTCCTGCTGCTCGCGGGTGAGGCCGGTCAGGCAGTTCTGGGTGGTGTATTGCCATTCGATCTCGCTGTTGTTGACGAAGCCGTAGGGCTGGGCCACGCGGAACCCGGCGAACGCCATCACGCCGACGATGACGGCGGCAATCAGCGCATCAAAAATGGCGCTGAAGTTGGCGCGCCGGTCGCGCACCAACGCAATCGACACGCAGATCAGGGCGATGACCGCGGTCGGCCACACACTGATTTTGCAGGCCACAGCCAGGCCGCACATGAGGCCGGCGAAGATGGCATTGACCCACAACAGCACGGCATCCTTGGGGCCTTTGATCTGGAACGTGCTGATGCGGGCGCAAAAATATAAACACGTTGCCGTGCACAGGGTGAGCAAACTTTCGACGACGAAGAATTTGCTGTGCTGGATTTGCAGCACGGTGAAGGTGCTGAGAAAGGCGGCCAACAAACCCACCCGCCAGCCGAACAAACGCCGGCCCGTCAGAAACACGACCAGCACCGTGATCACATCGGCCAGGGCCGAGAGGGAACGGCCGACCAGGCGAATGTATTCGTAGCCGGTGAAGAAGCCGGCGTTGCAATTGATGGCCTCGCGCCCAAACAGCATGCGGCCGACCAGCCCGGCCACCGCCTGTTTCTCGGGTGCGCAGCCCGTGTCCAGCCACTCCGAGGCAATGCGGGTGGTGAACAGCGGCAGGGTGCCATAGACCCAGCTCTGGCGAATATTATAGGGATTGAGCGGCGAGGTGCCGGAGTTGAAATAGTCGGCCAGACTGTCGGGCAGGCTGAGCGACGAGATGACGTTGGTGACGTGGCGCTCGTCGGGGTGGTTGTACTGACTTTGGTCCCAGTTGAGGTCATAGAAGCGCACCACGACCGCGGCCAGCAAAATGAGCAGCAACGCAATCTGCCGCAGCCAGCGCCGGGGTGGGCCAGCCAGCAATGAGGCGCGCGCCGGTGCCCGAGCAGCCGGTGGCCGACGAAGGACCGCCGTGGTCTCGCCGGCCGCATCCATGGGCAGTGTGGTGGGCAGCGGGGTGGGTGGTGTAGGCAGTATGGATGATGAGCTTGATGTGCTTGGTGTGGTGAAGGGTGTGTTCATTGATGACCCGGATGATCCAGCGCCTGACTCGCCAGGCAGGGACTTTGCGTCGGCTTCGAGCATTATTTGGATTCTACCCATTAGAATCGCGGCCACACATGTCTGCTCAGCAATTCAACGATTACGCCCCCCCGGCCGATTACGACTATCTGTGGACGCAATTAAAAGATCTACCCTATTTTCGCGCACTCCTGCGCGCGGTCGAGAGCCGTTTCTACCGCGATTTGCCCATCGAGCCGCCGATTTTAGATCTGGGATCGGGTGATGGCCTGTTTGTGGCCCAGACGTTTGCCAGGCCGCTGGATGTCGGCATCGACCCTTTTACGTCGCCGACGTATGGCAGTGTGTTCCGGCAGGGCCACACTGCCACGGCCATTGCGGATGGCGCGCGCATGCCGTTTCCGGATGCGTCGTTTCAAACCCTGATCAGCAATTCCGTGTTGGAGCACATCCCGGATCTGGAACCGGTGATCGGCGAGTGCGCGCGCGTGTTGCGGCCGGGCGGCCACTTTTTGTTTTGCTCGCCGTCGGATCACTTCACCGACTGGTTCATCGGCGCAAAGTTCCTGGGCGACCGGTATCGCGATTTCTTCCAGCGCATCTCGCGCCACCACCACTGCGACAGCCCGCAAACCTGGACGGCGCGGTTGCAACGGCACGGCTTCGAGGTCGAGCGAATCTGGTATTACTTCTCGCCCAAAGCCCTGCGCACGCTGGAGATGGGCCACTATTTGGGCTTGCCCAACCTGCTCAGCAAAAAGCTATTTGACCAGTGGGTGATGTGGCCGTCCAGGGCCAATCCGGTTTTGCGACTTTTGGATGCGTGGCTGCGGCCCATCTACAACGAGCCGCTGGCCAACCCCGGCGCGTATTTGTTTTGTGTGGCGCGGAAGCCGGTGAAGGGCGGTTAGCTGATGGGCTGCTAGCGGCTGGCCGCCAGCAGTCCATCTCAAATGGAGTTCAAACATGTCTCATCCTCTCGTTTTGCAGTTGCGTTTTGCGCGGAGTGAGTTTGTTCGTGGGTTGCAGGGGCTGTCCGATGAGGACGCTCGCAAGCGGCTGATGCCGTCGAACTGCATCAGTTGGAGCATCGGCCATCTGGCGTGGCAGGAGCAGCGTTACTGGCTGACCCGACTGCAGGACAAGGTGCTGCTGCCAGAGTTGAACACCCAATTTTGTGGCGGCTGCCCCGGCCATACGCCGCCGCTCGATGAGACGTGGCAGGCCTGGCACACCCTTGTGGCCGCGGCCGACCCATTCCTGGACACACTGTTGGCGGAGGATTTACTGCGGGTGCAGGTGTATGCGCCGCAGCAGGTTGAGTTCACCATTGGTTCGCTCCTGCTGCGCACGATCTACCATTACTGGTATCACACCGGCGAGAACCAGGCCCTTCGCCAGCAGTTGGGACACACCGACCTGCCTCAGTTTGTCGGCAACATCGACGATGAAGCGCCGTATCTGGCACATTCGTGATGCTTCCGATTTCAGTCGGTTAAAGATAGGGCTCCACGGATTCGATGAGGCGCGGCAGATATTCCACGCCGCCGGCCATCACTACAGCCAGATCAGTGGACAGGCGCCATAGACGCTTGCGTTCGGCAAAGCCAGGATCGATGGGCGCTACATCGCGATAGCCGTCGAACACATCGTCTGGCACCGGCTCGAAGTAATCGAGCTGGGCCAGATCGATTTCGGGGTGAGCAAAGTGCACGGACGGATCGACGACAACGGCCCCGTGCGCGGCGCTGATGAAGTTGTTCTTCTGCGCGTCGCCATGGATCAGTGCCGGAGTGATGGCAGGGCCGCAGAGCTGGGGCAGCCGCGCAATGACAGTCTCAACTTGGCGAGCGATGGCGATGGGCAGGTGGCCGGCATCAATCGCACCGATCAAGCGTGGCCACAGACGCCGCTCGGCATAGAAGGTGGGCCAGTCTGTACCCGACGATGTCACAGGCCGGTTGTCCTGGTAGAGGGAGCCGAAGTAGCCGTGCATGTGCAACCCAAATTGATCGCCTTTGATCAGGTGCATCCGAGCCAGGGCTTGTCCAATCTGCCGCCAGCGCTGCGGCGTGCGCTCCACCGCTTCAACCGCCTCCAGCACTAGCACTGCGCCATCCTCGGACGAGACGATGCCGATGGGGGATGGGATGCTGACGCCGGATTGATCAAAAATAAACTTGAGCCCCAGCACCTCGGCCTCAAACTGGTCGATGGCGTTGAGGGCGCGGCTGAACTTGGCAAACACGGTCGCGCCGTGGCCGGACAACAACGCCGAGGGATGCGAGGCCAGATCACTCAGATCTTGAAATTGAGCCACGCGCCAGGGTTGGCCAAGATGGCCTGACACGGCCTGCTCAATGCGTTCGGTGAGATCGGGCTGTTGAAGCGGATGAGCCGACTGTTCCATGAGGCAGGATTATGGCTGAAGACGCTAGATTCTTGAGACTTCGTTCTTGGCTATACTAGGCACTAGAACAAATGTCCATTCCAGAGCATCTTGAAGCGGCCGTGCGCACCCTGCCGACTTTGCCCGGCTGTTACCTGTATTACGACAAGAAGGGCGAGGTGATTTACGTTGGCAAAGCGGTGAATCTGCGCAACCGTGTGCGCTCGTACTTCAACCCCGCCACCTGGGTGCAATATCCCAAGACCGGCCGGCTGGTCAAGGAGATCGCGCGCCTCGAATTTGTGGTGCGGGCCAATGAGCTTGAGGCGTTGATCCAGGAAGCCGAGCTGATCAAGCAGCACAAGCCGCGCTTCAACATCCGGCTCAAGGACGACAAGCGCTACCCGTATCTCAAGGTCACCTGGCAGGACGATTTTCCGACGGTGATGGTGACGCGGCGGATGGACCGCGACGGCGCCCGCTACTACGGCCCCTACAGCAACGCCAAGGCCGTGTACGCCACCCGTGATGCACTGCGCCGTATGTTCCCGTTTCTGAATTGTGATCGGGTGATCACGGGCCAGGACAAACGCGCCTGCATGTATTACGACATCAAACTGTGCAGCGGCCCCTGCATCGGCGCAATCCAGCGCGCCGAGTATCGCGCCAACATTCAGCGCCTGTGCGATTTCCTCGAAGGCAAAACCGAGCAGGTGATGAGCGATGTGCGGGTGCGGATGGATGCCGCGGCCGAAAATATGCAGTTCGAGCGCGCCGCTGAATACCGCGACCAGTTACGGGCGCTGGAGCATGTGGTTGAGAAGCAGCGCGTGGTCAGCAGCACCGGGGCCGACCAGGACGTGATTGCGTTTGCGCGGGATGAGGGCGATACCTGTGTTGAAGTTTTGTTCATTCGCGGCGGCAAATTGCTGGGCCAGGAATATTTTGTGCTCGACGGCGCGCAGGGCGAGAACGATCAGGAAATCCTCGATGCGTTCATGAAGCAGTTCTATGAGGAGGCGGCGTATGTGCCGCCGGAGGTGGTGCTGCCGGCCCAGATCGAAGAGGCCAACATCATCCAGAACTGGCTCAAGCAAAAGCGCGGCAGCAATGTGCAGTTGCGGGTGGCACGGCCACGCGTTGAGGCCACGCTCGAAAGCGAGGGCAGCGAGGCGATTGGAACCAACAACGATCAGGAATTGATCGCGCTGGCCACCCAGAACGCGCAAGAAACATTAGGTTCGTTGAAGGCGCAATGGCAGGAGGACACGCTCAAACAGGAGGGCGTGCTGAAGGAGCTACAGGAGCAACTGGATTTGCCGCGCCTGCCGACGCGAATCGAGTGCTTCGACATCAGCAACACCCAGGGCACGGCCATGATCGGGGCCATGGTCGTGTTTGTGCACGGCGTGCCGAAGAAGAGCGAGTATCGCCGCTTTAACATGCGCGGCATCGAAGGCCCCAACGACTTTGAGTCGATGCGCCAAACGTTGACCCGCCGGTTTCAACGCTGGAAGGATGCGCAGGAGGACAAGGGGGAGACGGAAGACGGTGCGGCTCGGAAGCCGGGACGGGAGACGGCCGTCTCCCCCTCCATCTCCAAAGAGGCCGAGGCGAATGAGAAATGGAGCATCCTGCCCGACCTGATCATTATCGATGGCGGCAAGGGCCAGTTGGGCATGGCCGTCCAGGTGCTCAAGGATTTTGACCTGGCGCATGTGGTGCCGGTGGTGTCGCTGGCCAAACGTGACGAGGAGATATTTGTGCCGGGCAAGGCGACCAGCATTTTGCTGCCGCGCACGGCCCAATCGTTCTATCTCGTTCAGCGCGTGCGCGACGAAGCGCACCGCTACGGCATCACCAGCCACCGCCGCCAGCGCGAGAAGATCGGCATGGCCTCGCAGTTGGACGCTATTCCCGGCGTGGGGCCGACCCGCCGGCGCAAGCTGCTGGTGCAGTTCGGCTCTGTCGATGGCATTCGCAAAGCCAGTGTGGAAGACCTTGCAGCGGTGGTGCCGGCTGAGGTGGCCAACACGATCAAGGATGTGTTGGGAGGGTGAGGCGGGTAGGGTGAGGTGTCGGAGTGTCAAAGGTGTCGGGGTGTCGACGACACCTCCGACACCTCACTCCCCACCACTCGGAGCGCCCGTTCCAACAGCGTGTCCCACGGCCGCACGGCCAGCATCGACACGTTGTGTTGCCGACATTGGTCGCGAAGCCATTCGTTGTAGAGCCAGCTGATCTGCGCACGTCCAGCTCATGGCTTCGGGGTGGGTGCGCCAATAGTGCAGCGCCGGCTGTTGTTCGAGCGTGGTCATGCGCTCCAAAATCACCTGGAAGCTATCGACCTCGGTGAGCGGCAGTTGGAAGTGGTTGGCAAGCTGGCGGATAAGGGTGCTCTTGCCGACGCCGGACGCGCCGCCGATCATCAAGATGGTCCAAGTGCGCTGCGGGATCATGTGGATCACTTTGTGTGTTAGTCCTGGCAAACACTTCAGTCGTGCTCTGTTTCGGGGTTCCATTAACGGTGCTCAATAGAGCTTTTCAGCTGGCAAATCAATCCTTTCGTCATTGGTCTGGAAGTAGCCGGCCACGATCCACACCACAAACGGCAAACTGAATGTCGCATAGGCAGGAATTGGGTCCACTGTTGTCAAATGGGCCGGCCTGCCGCGCGCAGGGTTCCAATCATCTGAGCCAGGATGCTCACGGCAATTTCCTCAGGCGTCTCGGCGTAAATCTCCAGCCCAATCGGCGCATGCACACGCGCCAGATCGGCCTCGCGGACTCCCGCCTCCAACAGCGCTTTTCTGGCCGTCAGCCAGCGGCGTTGGCTGCCGATGACGCCGATGTAGGCGGCCGGCGAGGCCAGCATCATTGGCAACACGCCGACATCGATGGGAAAGCCGCGGGTGACCAGCGCGATGTAGGTCAGCGGCGTCAGCGGCACCTGGGCCATCTGTTCGTCCAACGCAC